>NZ_QHLL01000022.1 GCF_006864535.1 Campylobacter sp. MIT 12-8780 | reverse complement strand
TGAAGGTATAAATTTAAAAGTATTTGTTTAACTAAATGAGTATTCATTTAACTAAGTTTGTATTTAAATTTTTAGTTAGTAAAAATGTTACTTTGATTTTAAAGTTTTTTAAAGCTTTATTATAAATAAGTTAATTTTTATGTTATAATTTTAAAATAAAAAATCTTAAATTTAAGGAGCTTGATCATGAAAAAGCTTTTCTTTTTTTGTTTGGTTTTAGTGTTTGCAAACTTAACTTTTGCAGATGATTTTTTAGCAAGGATAAGCAAGGGAAATTTAAGTGATTATTCAGTTGGAGTGAAAAAACTTAGCCTTGAAGAGATGAAAGAGGTTAAGGGTGG
>NZ_QHLL01000021.1 GCF_006864535.1 Campylobacter sp. MIT 12-8780 | reverse complement strand
TCCCACACCCTAAAATCAAAGTCTTGTAGTTTCATTTTTTACCTCCTTATTTATTTATGAATGTGCCTATATTCATCTTCAATCAAATCATCGCCTAAAATGTAGGTTATGTAATTTAATTTATCAACTTTCATTTCTTTTAAAAATTTAAAAAATTGCTTTGTGGTTAAATCTTCATCATTACATAATTGAAAATAAGGGATTATTTTTATATTATGCTCTTTGAAAAAGTCAGGAACAATAAAATTCTGACTTAAAAAATCAATTTTTATGGTTTGTTTTCTTAACTCTTTAAAAAAAGAAGTTTTTTCAAATAAAATCATTGCGTCTAAGTCATCTTTTGCTTTGGAGTTATTATAAATTTCATTAAAATTAAAATATTTTTCATCTACCCATACTCTAAGCGTCATTTCAAAATAGTCATCGCTGTCATATTTTTCTTTATTTTTATAACCGAAAAGAAATCTAATCTTGTCGTTGCTTTTAAACTTATCAAAAAATTCCTTTTTATCTATCATTGCGATTTGCATAATGTTATCCATTTCTT
>NZ_QHLL01000020.1 GCF_006864535.1 Campylobacter sp. MIT 12-8780 | reverse complement strand
CTACACTCTTTTGTCTTTGTTCTAAATTCTCATTTAAAACATCACAATCAAGCAAAGCAGGATAAGGATGTTTAGTCTCAAGATATTTTTCTTTAAATTTATCTGAAGCTAACCATTCTTGTATAGTTTCTATATGAGTAAGTATAAATTGCAAGGTTTTTATATTTAAATCTTTAAAAGAAAAAGAAGCTTGAGTGAAAAGAATAGGTTTGAGTTTTTGAGCTTGAGTGAAATAAAAGCTTTTATCTTGTTTAAGTAGGCTTAGTATATGATCTTTGTTTATATGAAGTTCTTGTATAGTATCTTTAAGGTGTAAAAAGTTCTTATGTATAAGCTTAGCTTCTTTGATGTATTCAAAGAGTTTTAAATACCCTCCCTTATACCAAGTTTTATCAGCTTTTATAAAAGCTTGTCCTAAAAGATAAGCTAGATGAAATTGACATATTATAGCTTCATGATAATCACTTAAGCTTTCAAGCTTTGCTCTTTGAAGTTCTGGAAATATTTTTGAAATTTGTTTGTAGAGTTTAAGTTCTTTGTAGTGTTGTTGTTTTATATGATAGAGTTTATAGAGTAAAGAAAGGTAAGCCCCCCCCCCCTAGTGTAAATTTAACAAGAGTATTTTTTTCTTTGAGTATTTTATCAGTGTTGATAAGTTCTAAGCCTATTTTATAAGAAAGAGTGTTTTTAATCCTTTGTGAGGCTGTGAGTTTATGCATTTTTATTTTTCTCCTTATTGAGTTTCGTTTTTTTAATGTGTTTTTAGTGATATATTGTTTGTTATTTTCAATTTATTGTTTTTAAAAATGAAAAAGCATTATATCAAAAAAAAAAAAAACGAAAGGGGGAGTTGGGGAGTTTTTGTGAA
>NZ_QHLL01000019.1 GCF_006864535.1 Campylobacter sp. MIT 12-8780 | reverse complement strand
AGATGATTTTTTAGCAAGGATAAGCAAGGGAAATTTAAGTGATTATTCAGTTGGAGTGAAAAAACTTAGCCTTGAAGAGATGAAAGAGGTTAAGGGTGGTGCGTTTCAATCTGTAGGAAATTGTTTTACTAGTTCTAATTTTTGCCTTAGTTTTGCTGTAAGTCAAACAATTACAGGAACTCACTACAAGGACTTCAAAGCCGTGATTACAAATGAAGAGCCATATTATACAAACAAACATATTGGTTTTATAGTGCAAAACAATTGGGCAATTTCAGGACAAGGAAAACGCTATAATTATTTTACCTATGCAGCCGTAGTTCTTGATAGATCTACTGGTAGAATGTGGAAGGAATCAAACTCTGTTTTAAACAATAATGGTATTGTCAGAGAATTAAGCTACAGATATAAAAATACTTTTGATAATCAGCTTGGTGGCTTACGAATTAAATAATGCTTTTTCAATTTGCTGGAGTTTATGACTTCAGCAAAATTGTATTTTGTCGATATATATTATATCTTAAATCAACCCTAAAGGGCAAACTCAAATGCAAACAAACTCTATAAATTCATACTTAAGCTCTGCAAGCTTAAATCATATAAATACCTTAAATTCTCAACAAGAAAAAACCAAAAATTCAAATGAAACATTAGCTAAGACAAATAATGCTACTCAAGCTATAAATTTAAACATAACACAAACTAATACCTTAAATTCAAACATTTCAAATTTAGTCCAAGATAAAAACAAGGCAGTCTCTCAAGTCTTAGGTTATGGTGTGGATAAAGAAGGCTTTTTTACTAGTGATTTTAATGAAAAATTAAATTTACCCAAAGAATATAAAATTTACTCCAAGGATATGCAAGAGCTATTAAATCAACTCTTGCAAAACAAACATTTTTCCAATATAGATTTTGAGAAAACCTTGCAAAATGTAAGTAAAATTTTTAACCAGATTATGTCGTATTCAAGCGAAGATTCACTTAGCAAGGAACAAATTCAAAGCCTACCTTTGGGTTTTAAATATGATAGAAAAAATCTCAATGTGCTTGAAATTTATAATGATATAAATCAACTAAACAAGGCAGTAAGCAAAGATGAAACTTCTGCCTTTTTTAGTAAAAATACTCAAAATTCTTTTAGTTTTTCTTCATATTCTTCCCAAAAATATGAAAATTACACCAGCATTCAAAAAAATGCAAATTCTTATATAAAAGAAAATGGCAGTATAAGTAAAGGAGGAATTTTTGTAGCTTTTGCAAAAAATCAACTCAATCAAAACGAAAATGGTTTTCTAATCAGTGGGCAAACAACCATAAGTGGCAAACTAATGGGTTTTGATACCACGATAAGCAAAGAAGACATTAGGAGCTTAAACGACTTTATAGAAAGCAATTCTTTTTTAGGAGATAGCAACTCAGTTAAAACTCTTGAAGAAGGCATTGCCTATATGTCTAAAATACTTGATTTGTTTAGTTCTGATTTGAGTATTGATGAGTTTAAAACACAATGGCAAAAACTTCAAAACAAAGAAGCAAGCCAAACACAAAATGAGTTAAAATCAATAGAAACTATCATAGAAAATGAGAAAGAAAATATCAAAGGTAGGCAAAACACCAAAACAAACAAAACAACCTTCACTCCAATACAAGCAGAAAGTAAAAATGAAACTTATAAAGCTATAGATACAAATGAACTTCTTAAAAAACTTTTAGAAGAAAGTTTTGATGAAAAAGATTTTCTTAAAATGCTTTTTGGAATAAAAGATGAGAATTTAAATTTAAAAAGTCTTGAT
>NZ_QHLL01000018.1 GCF_006864535.1 Campylobacter sp. MIT 12-8780 | reverse complement strand
ATCAAGACTTTTTAAATTTAAATTCTCATCTTTTATTCCAAAAAGCATTTTAAGAAAATCTTTTTCATCAAAACTTTCTTCTAAAAGTTTTTTAAGAAGCTCATTTGTATCTATAGCTTTATAAGTTTCATTTTTACTTTCTGCTTGTATTGGAGTGAAGGTTGTTTTGTTTGTTTTGGTGTTTGTTTGCAAAGCTTTATGATCGATAATTTCTAGCGAATAATCAAGCCCAAGTTCTTTTTCACTGGCTTTAAGCCTTGCTACAAACTTATCATGTCTTTGCTTAAAATCAAGATATTTTTCTTTAAATTCATCTAAACTCATATTTGAGTTAAACATATCCTCGTATTCTTTGACAAATTCTCTTGCTTCTTTGACAAGTGTGCTATTTTTTGTATTTTCACTCCTTGAGATGAAAAGAGACATTGAAAACCTTGATCCCATCAAATCAAGAGCATTGTTTCCTTCTAAAGATATATCTAAAAATGGACTTTGAAGCCTATTTGTGCTCATAAAATCTTTAAATTCCTTAAGCTCTATTTGAGTGATTGAGCTATCAAGTCCTAAAAATTTACCAAGTATTTTTGTTTCTCCTGATAAAAAACTAGAGCCAGCTCCTAAAATACCACTATTATTTAAAAAAGCCATCAAAACTCCGCCCTTGCTTACACTTTTATCATTATTTATATAAGGAAGTTTTGAGATGCTTGCCACATCGCCACTTGTGTTAAAAATCGTATCATTATCGATGGAAACAAACTTAGAGCCTAAACCAAGTCCAAAACTTTGCAAGGTATTAAAACTTAAGTTCTTATTTATCCCATCATCTAGTTTGCTTAAGTATTCTTCTTTGCTATAAGTTTTTATAACATTAAAATTCTTATCCATACTAAAAGCATAGGGTAAATTTTCTAGCTCTTCTTTTGAAAAGCTAGAATTTAAAGTTTGAGGCGCAAGTTGAGAAAATACCTTATAAGCATTGCCTAAAGTTTTCGCAAAATCAACCTTAGTATGTGTTGAGAGAAAATAATCACTACTTTGCTGAAAGTTCACAAATTTTTTAGCTCCTTCAGCGTGGATTTTATAATCTTTTGGCAAGCCAGCTGCTTCATTAAAATCACTAGTAAAAAAGCCTTCTTTATCTACACCATAACCCAAGACTTGAGAGACTGCCTTGCTTTTATCTTGGACTAAAGTTGAAATGGTAGTTTGGATTGGATTGCTTTGAGATAAAGAAGTATTTTGATTTAAAGCGTTATTGGAGTTTGTAGCTTGTTTTTTATTTGCATAAGAGTTCGTATAATGTTGAGTGGCGATATTTGGGATTGTAGAATTGATCATTTTATACCTTTTTGATTTTGCTTTTAGATTGTCGTTTAGATAACGACAGCTCTAAAATCGGTAAAAATAAGAAATTATTTAGCTCTTAAAATAAGCTAGGATTCCAACCACCCATTGCGCCTTCCATATTTTCTTTATATTTGTTTGCAATTTCTTTGATAACCATATTATTATTTAAAAGAGCACCTGATGTAGTAGAGTCAAATTTATAGAATTGTTGTGATCTATCCATTACACCTACTTGATAGTTAAATAGCACATAAGGGCGTCCTAAACTAGAAATTTTTATCTGTCTTTTTACAATATATACTGGGGTAAAATCCATAGACCAATTTGTAATATGAAACCAATTTACTAGTCTATTGGTGCTTGGATTAGAGCATGTTTCAATACCGGGACCACATATACCTTTTAAGCCATTGAGATCATAAGCATAATTTTTGATATATTCATATTCTTTATTTGTAAGAACTGCTACACCATAGAGTTCCGATTTTAAATTTATACGATCTTTAGGAGGTTGATAATATGCCATCACATACCCACCCTTAACCTCTTTCATCTCTTCAAGGCTAAGTTTTTTCACTCCAACTGAATAATCACTTAAATTTCCCTTGCTTATCCTTGCTAAAAAA
>NZ_QHLL01000017.1 GCF_006864535.1 Campylobacter sp. MIT 12-8780 | reverse complement strand
CAACACAAACAAAGTTAAGCCAAAACCGATGGCTAAAATGTCAAATAAAGAATTATTTTTTGACTCATGCAAGCTCATTAAAAGCCCAAGTGCTGATCGTTTGATGATATCAACCTCATACGCATTTTCATCAAGCTTTTTTAGCCCAACGCTGTAACGCAAAGTGCCAAGTGAGAGTATGTGATTTTCATCTTTGCTGTAAATAGCCTGAACCTTTGGCACGCTTAAATTCTGCTCTTTCAAAAAAGAAAAAAGCACTTCTTGTTCTTTGCCCTCACCGATCTTAGCTTTAAAAGTAAAATTTGAAGTTTGTGCTAAAGTTTCATCATCAAAGCCCAAAACAAACAAAACACCAGAAAAAGCATACACAAAAGCCACAGGCAGAAAAAATAAGCTCAAATAAATATGGATATTACGAAAAAATTTTATCATCTCAACTCCTTTCAAATATATAATTGTAAAGGTTTTAAGTGAAGTGAAAGTGAAATTAGGATTATAAAAAGTGCTTTTAAACATAAAAAACAAATTCTCAAAAAGCAGTTGATGGAAAACAAAATAAGTCAAGAATACGAAAAAAATTATCAAGAAATTTCAAAAAAAACCCTTCTCCAGATGGCTGCGGCACATAATAAATCAAAGTTGCTCTGCTGTGTTCCCACCCTGAAGCGGTGCTTTAAAATACTATTGCACAGGTCTAAAAAAGGGCAATTAAAATCATAGCAAAATTTACTTAATTTTTGTTGAATAAAATCAAATCGCTAATTTTTATGATACAAGCACAACTCGATATAATTTTTTTAATCTTGTTTTAAATTTGAAAGAAGATCAACAAGTCTTTTTCCTTGTCGATCTTAGGATACAACGCAATGACATTAAGCTTAACCAGCTTTAAAGCTGGTTAAAATCACGCTTTTTGCTCGCTTACGATATCAATGATAGTATCGCCTACCATAACGGCAATTTTTTCCATAAATTCAGCCGGACTTGTAAAGCCAACACAAGAACAATTTATCTCGCCAAGCACATATTTATCCTTACCATTTTCATCAGTATCAAGGATAAAATCAGCTGTCCAGATAAGTGGCAGATCATAATTTCCAAGCTTAGAGCGAATTTCTGGCAGTTGTGCCAAAAACCAATCTATCAAAGCTTGCCAATCTTTTGGCTCATCATAGCGGTATTTTGCCCCACTAAAAAGCGTAGCAGAAAAAGCATCTCCTCCCTCAGCTGGCTTTTTATGCACTACATAAACAGGGGTTTTATAAAGCATTAAAATGCGAATTTCACCTTCTTTGATACGCGGTAAAAAAGTCATATCTACAAGCATGCCATTATCCCCTACCAAATAATGCTCGCAAAAGTCCATAAATTCGCCAAGCTTACGCTCTTCTGTATGATTGTCTTTGGCTTCTGTGCAAATGATTTTTGTATCAAGTGGCAAGCTTGCTACTTTGTTATAATCGCTTGAGTTTTCAAGTCTTACACGCCAAATTCCCTCTCCAGTTGAGCCTCTGTTTTGTTTTAAAACGCGTTCTCCTTTTGCTAGAGTTGTAGGAAAGGTTTTTTTAAAATCATGTTTATCGCTAAAGTTTACGCCTATTCTTTTTGCTTCGGCAGGGTCATAATACGCATAAGTATCGCTTGGCACTAACTTTGTATCAGCAAGCTTAGTGAGCGCATCTTTTGCTCCATATCCTATCATGGCATCAGGATGAGGCATGCCTATAAGTCCAGCATCACAAAGCTTTCTTAAAACATCAAAATACAATTTTTCTTCTTTTAAATTGCCCGGATTTACCCTTGATACATAGCCATCAGCGGTGTTTTTAACATGCTCAAAAATTTTGTTTCTCTCATTTTCATTGCGTAATATTTCATCAGTAAAAAATACCACTTCAGCATTCCAACCCTTGGCTTTAAGAGCATTTACCATAGGCATGGTATCTTTTCTGTATCCATCAGGACCCTTGTCGCTTCCGCCTTTTGCTTCAAAAAACACGATGTTTTTTTTCATTTGTTCTCCTTTTGTCGTTTGGATTTATTCGTTTTTCATTGTAACTGAAGTTTGATTTAATACTTATTAAACTAAGGATTAATGTTTATTTTTAAAAGTGCGTGGGTAGTTTTGTAAAACCATAGATAAAAAGTCTTTTTGAGGTTGAAATGAACTAAAAATAAATTTAAAAGGTAACCAAGCAAATTTTGCGGATTTGCTCCGCAAACTGCTTGTCTTAAAGGAGATACAATATATCAAAGTTCATTAAAACTTCTTCTTCCGAGCATCTTCAAGAATATTTTTTGCAATACTATTGACTGCATCAGAAATCACAGAACTATCATTAGCAATCTTCACATTATCTTGAGTTACACTTTCTATATGAGCTACACTTTCATTGATTTGAGTAATACCTGCAGTTTGTTCTTTA
>NZ_QHLL01000016.1 GCF_006864535.1 Campylobacter sp. MIT 12-8780 | reverse complement strand
TAGGAGAAGCTTTGATACAAGCTCATAAAAACATACTTAAGGGAGGATATGTGAAATTTTTCTTTGAGTTAAAGAGGATTAAAAATACTCATTGCAAAAAAGAAGCAAATATTCAAAAAGATAAACTATAAAAACAAATAAAATAAAAACCAAGAAAAAATAAAAGAAGTAAAAAAACAAGAATAATAACAAAGTCCGCAACAAGCTACTTTCCCCCTGCCAGTAAGGCGTAGTATCATCACCCACGATGTGCTTAGCTTCTTGGTTCGAGATGGAGCAAGGCGTTTCCACATCTGTATAATCACGGACATTGTTGTTTAAATGTTTTTTTTGTATCTTAAGTTCTAAAACTTTAAATTAAAGTTTTAAGTTTTTTATATATTCTAAAAAACACTTAAAAAACAATGTTAAGAAACAAGTTTTATAAAAACCCTTACCTTAGACTTTATACACAAATATCTATATTTCTGTATAGCCTTAACAAGGAAGTGATGCTTAAATAAGATAAGCCAAACGCTCTATTAGTACTGGTCAGCTAAGAAACTTTCATTTCTTACACACCCAGCCTATCAAACTAGTAGTCTACTAGAGAGCTTAGAGAAGATTCATCTTAGAGTTGGCTTCACGCTTAGATGCTTTCAGCGTTTATCCTTTCCAAACTTAGCTACGCTGCGATGCTCTTGGCAGAACAACAGCTACACCAGTGGTTTGTTCAACCCGGTCCTCTCGTACTAGGGTCAAATCTCTTCAATCTTCTTACGCCCACGGCAGATAGGGACCGAACTGTCTCACGACGTTCTGAACCCAGCTCGCGTACCGCTTTAAATGGCGAACAGCCATACCCTTGGGACCTGCTCCAGCCCCAGGATGCGATGAGCCGACATCGAGGTGCCAAACCTCCCCGTCGATGTGAGCTCTTGGGGGAGATCAGCCTGTTATCCCCGGGGTACCTTTTATCCTTTGAGCGATGGCCCTTCCACACAGAACCACCGGATCACTAAGACCGACTTTCGTCTCTGCTTGACTTGTATGTCTTGCAGTTAAGCTGGCTTATACCTTTATACTCTACAGATGATTTCCAACCATCTTGAGCCAACCTTTGTAAGCCTCCGTTATTATTTGGGAGGCGACCGCCCCAGTCAAACTACCCACCAGACATTGTCCCACTTGAGGATAACTCAAGCTGGTTAGCTACCCAAATAAGAAAGAGTGGTATCTCAACAATGGCTCATCATAAACTGGCGTCTATGAATCAAAGCCTCCCACCTATCCTGCACATTCTTATCCAAGTAGCAGTGTCAAGCTGTAGTAAAGGTCCACGGGGTCTTTCCGTCTTGCCGCGGGTAGGAGGAATTTTCACCTCCACTACAATTTCACTGGATCCCTCTTTGAGACAGCTCCCATCTCGTTACGCCATTCATGCAGGTCGGTATTTAACCGACAAGGAATTTCGCTACCTTAGGACCGTTATAGTTACGGCCGCCGTTTACTCGGGCTTCGATCAAGAGCTTCGCTAATGCTAACCCCATCAATTAACCTTCGAGCACCGGGCAGGCGTCACACCCTATACATCCTCTTACGAGTTAGCAGAGTGCTGTGTTTTTGGTAAACAGTCGGGAGGGACTCTTTGTTGTAAGTTTCCTCGCTTTCGAAGTAAATCCTAATACGAGGCTAACCACACCTTATACCGAAGATACGGTGCTATTTTGCAGAGTTCCTTAAAGAGAGTTCTTCCACGCGCCTTAGAATACTCATCCCACCCACCTGTGTCGGTTTACGGTACGGGCAACATTAACTAAACTTAGAAACTTTTCTTGGCTCGACGGCATCAGCAATTCTCCTCGCTATCCGAAGACTTTGAGAAGCCTTTCAGCTCTCGGTGTATTCTTATACGGATTTTCCTGTATAAGCACCTACGACCTTAGACTAGCACTTCCATCCGCTAGCTTGCTTAGCCCTAAGCGTCCTTCCATCGCACATTAATGTTGGTATTGGAATATTAACCAATTTGCCATCGTCTACCCCTTTCGGACTCGACTTAGGACCCGACTAACCCTACGATGACGAGCATCGCGTAGGAAACCTTGGGTTTACGGCGAAGGGGATTCTCACCCCTTTTATCGCTACTCATGCCTGCATGCTCACTTCTATTCGCTCCAGCACTCCTTACCGGTATACCTTCAACGCAAATAGAACGCTCTCCTACCACTTGCACTAGGTGCAAGTCTAAAGCTTCGGTACTCATTTTAGCCCCGTTATATTTTCCGCGCAAAATCACTAGACCAGTGAGCTATTACGCTTTCTTTAAAGGATGGCTGCTTCTAAGCCAACCTCCTGGTTGTTTAAGTAACTTCACATCGTTTTCCACTTAAATGAGATTTGGGGACCTTAGCTGTTAGTCTGGGTTGTTTCCCTCTTGACGACGGATTTTATCACTCGCCGCCTGACTGCTGTGATTACACTAAAGGTATTCGGAGTTTGATAGGGTTTGGTACATTGGTGTATGCCCTAGCCCATTCAGTGCTCTACCCCCTTTAGTTACGACACAACGCTATACCTAAATATATTTCGGAGAGAACCAGCTATCACGAAGTTTGATTGGCCTTTCACCCCTATCCACAAGTCATCCCATAGCTTTTCAACGCTAGCGGGTTCGCTCCTCCACTAGTTCTTACACTAGCTTCAAGCTGCTCATGGATAGATCACTTCGTTTCGGGTCTGCAGCATCTGACTTAAGCGCCCTTTTAAGACTCGCTTTCGCTACGGCTTCGCGTGTGCTTAACCTTGCCAGACACCACAACTCGCAGGCTCATTATGCAAAAGGCAGTCCATCACCCTGGATTGCTCCATAGGGCTCTGAATGATTGTAAGCAAATGGTTTCAGGTTCTATTTCACTCGGCTCACCGCCGTTCTTTTCACCTTTCCCTCACGGTACTTGTTCGCTATCGGTGTAGTATGAGTATTTAGGGTTGGATCGTGGTCGACCCGGATTCAGACAAAATTTCACGTGTTTCGCCCTACTCAGGATACTGCTAGCTAAACTTTGCTTTTCGCATACGGGATTATCACCCTCTATGATTAAACTTTCCAGAATATTCTGCTAAGCTTAGTTCGTGCATATTGCAGTCCTACAACCCCTAGTGCAAGCACTAGGTTTGCCCTCTTACGCTTTCGCTCGCCGCTACTGACATAATCTCTATTGATTTCTTTTCCTGAGGGTACTAAGATGTTTCAATTCCCCTCGTTCGCTCCATTATGGTAATGTATATCTCTATACATTGGGTTGCCCCATTCGGAAATCTATGGGTCAAAGCTTCTTGACAGCTCTCCATAGCTTATCGCAGTCTAGTACGTCCTTCATCGCCTTTACTACCCAAGGCATCCACCATTCGCTCTTTGTAGCTTACCTTTTTGATCTACTTTTAGCGTAAGAGCAAAGCTCTTACTAAAGTAGCAAAACTAAAGGCCAGCCCGACCTATCCCTGTTGAGATAGTAAGCTGGTCTCAAGTTTAAGCTAAAGGCCACACCCGACCTATCCTATTTGGATAGTAGGCTGACCTAAAGCTCAAGCTAAAGGCTATACTCACTTTTACTCAAAAAGTAATTCAAAGTATAAGCCTATAGCTTTTTGACATAATTAAATAGAAAAATTCTATTTATGTGCCTATGTTTTTCATTCTAAAACGCATCACTTCCTTGTTAAAGCTATAAGGTAAAGTCTTTTTTATTTTAAGACGGAAAGCCTTAGCTTGTGAGGGCTAAAGTTTTTGTAAGAAAATTTATCTTACGCAAAAATAATCAAGTCTTTACAACTCTAACAAGTTCAGTAAAATTGTTTTTATTAAAACTTGTTTGTGACTCTTAACAATGATAATTTAAAGAACATTAGGTTTAAAACCTAAAGCAAGGATAAGATGAAACTTTGTTTGAGTTAGACTTTAAGCTTCTTATACTTGCTTTAAATTTTAAAGCCTTTTATTGTTGTTTCTTTTTCAAATCTTAATGAATTCTGGTGGGCCTAACAAGACTTGAACTTGTGACCTCACCCTTATCAGGGGTGCACTCTAACCAGCTGAGCTATAGGCCCATTACAATACCCAAGCAGTATTAAAAATCTTATGGTGGAGAATAGCGGGATCGAACCGCTGACCTCCTGCGTGCAAAGCAGGCGCTCTCCCAGCTGAGCTAATTCCCCAATTTGGAGAACTGACTACAGAATACAGAATACAGAAAAACTTGCAAGGCAAATTTTAAAAAGTGTGATTCATATTCCGCACTCCGTTCTTTAAAAATAACTATGTCAATCTTTAAAATCTAAACAAGCACGATTGAGATTTACTACTTTATGTAGTAGTGTATAAGCTTCGTGAAAAACTTATATATGATGACTCATAGCTAATGAAAGCTATAAGTTGTACTCTAGAAAGGAGGTGATCCAACCGCAGGTTCTCCTACGGTTACCTTGTTACGACTTCACCCCAGTCGCTGATTCCACTGTGGAGAGTAACCAGTTTAGTATCCCCTCTTCGAGTGAAATCAACTCCCATGGTGTGACGGGCGGTGAGTACAAGACCCGGGAACGTATTCACCGTAGCATGGCTGATCTACGATTACTAGCGATTCCGGCTTCATGCTCTCGAGTTGCAGAGAGCAATCCGAACTAAGACATATTTTATAGATTTGCTCCAGCTCACGCTATTGCGTCTCATTGTATATGCCATTGTAGCACGTGTGTCGCCCTGGGCATAAGGGCCATGATGACTTGACGTCGTCCACACCTTCCTCCTCCTTACGAAGGCAGTCTATTTAGAGTGCTCAGCCTAACTGTTAGCAACTAAATACGTGGGTTGCGCTCGTTGCGGGACTTAACCCAACATCTCACGACACGAGCTGACGACAGCCGTGCAGCACCTGTCTCTAAGTTCTAGCAAGCTAGCACCCTCGTATCTCTACAAGGTTCTTAGGATATCAAGCCCAGGTAAGGTTCTTCGCGTATCTTCGAATTAAACCACATGCTCCACCGCTTGTGCGGGTCCCCGTCTATTCCTTTGAGTTTTAATCTTGCGACCGTACTCCCCAGGCGGTATGCTTAATGCGTTAGCTGCATTACTGAGATGACTAGCATCCCAACAACTAGCATACATCGTTTAGGGCGTGGACTACCAGGGTATCTAATCCTGTTTGCTCCCCACGCTTTCGCGCCTTAGCGTCAGTTGAGTTCCAGCAGATCGCCTTCGCAATGGGTATTCTTGGTAATATCTACGGATTTTACCCCTACACTACCAATTCCATCTGCCTCTCCCTCACTCTAGACTATCAGTTTCCCAAGCAGTTTAGGAGTTAAGCTCCTAGATTTCACAAGAGACTTGATAGTCCGCCTACGCGCCCTTTACGCCCAGTGATTCCGAGTAACGCTTGCACCCTCCGTATTACCGCGGCTGCTGGCACGGAGTTAGCCGGTGCTTATTCCTTTGGTACCGTCAGAATTCTTCCCAAAGAAAAGGAGTTTACGCTCCGAAAAGTGTCATCCTCCACGCGGCGTTGCTGCGTCAGGCTTTCGCCCATTGCGCAATATTCCCTACTGCTGCCTCCCGTAGGAGTTTGGACCGTGTCTCAGTTCCAATGTGACTGATCATCCTCTCAGACCAGTTAAGCGTCATAGCCTTGGTGAGCCATTACCTCACCAACTAGCTGATACTATATAGTCTCATCCTACACCGAAAAACTTTCCCTACTTAACTTGTGTTAAGTAGGAGTATGGGGTATTAGCACTCATTTCTAAGTGTTGTCCCCCAGTGTAGGGCAGATTAACTATACCTTACTCACCCGTGCGCCACTAATCCACTTTTAGCAAGCTAAAAGCTTCATCGTTCGACTTGCATGTATTAGGCACGCCGCCAGCGTTCACTCTGAGCCAGGATCAAACTCTCCATTAAATCTACTTTTAACGCAGGGCAAAGCCCTGCTAAAGTAGCTTCTGCTTGCAGTTGCGAAGTCGCAGACTGAAGCAAAAAACTAAAGGCCAGCCCGACCTACCCTAAAGGATAGTAAGCTAGTCTAAAGTTTATATTATATGAGAATTTAATCTTTTTCTTCAAAGAAAAAGTTCAAAAAGAGTTGAATTTCATTTCAAAGACTCTTTATGGTTTTAAAAAGATTTTATATGATAACTCATACCTAAATCTTTTCTGGCTCAATCGATCACTTATTTAGATTTCAAAGATTGACTATAAGATTTGAAAATAACAATATTAAATTTAAAGAACAATAAAACTCAAAATATCATTTTATAAACATTTCATCAAAATTAAAAAATATTACATAATGAAAAGTTTTAAAACTCTTGAGAGTTCCTTTTAAAGAAGTTTTCTAAGACTTCGTTTCAAGTTTTTAGGCTTGAAAATTGAAAAGGAAATGAAATTATATACAAATAAGCTTAAAGTTTCATTAAATTTTGGTGGTTGGG
>NZ_QHLL01000015.1 GCF_006864535.1 Campylobacter sp. MIT 12-8780 | reverse complement strand
TATTGAAAATCAGCATTTTCAAACTTTTTTTGCTCAGTTTTATTAGACATATCCAAAACAAACTCCCATTTTTATAATTTTTTTTAAGCTAGAAAGTAATTTTTTAAGAATTTTCAAGCCTTTACATTAAACTCATAAAAAATTTAAACCATCGTATTTTATCATAAATTCTGTTAAAGATTGTGCTATTTTCGTTTTTTTGTTTAAAAGTGCTGGATAAATAATGCTTTTAAACTATAATATAATTTTGCTTCACAAATTCCATTATCATTTACAAGCCATTTTGTAGTTTGAAAATGCTGATTTTCAATATAAAAAGTTAGCGAAATTACAAACAAAAGAAAAACCTTTGATTTCTATCATCGTGCCTATATACAATGTAGAAAAATACCTTAGAGAATGTTTAGATAGCATTGTCAATCAAACTTATACAAATTTAGAGATTATATTAGTCAATGATGGTTCTACTGATAACTGTGGGCGAATTTGTGATGAGTATGCGACTAAAGATAAAAGAATAAAAGTTATCCATAAAGAAAATGCGGGATTAGGTGCTGCATATAATACAGGTCTAGAAATAAGCAAAGGTGAGTATATTGGTTTTGTAGAATCAGATGATTGGATAGAATTAAATATGTATGAGGAACTTTATAATAAAGCTGAAGAATTAAACAGCGATTTAGTTAAATGTAAATTTTTTGATTATAACTCAACAAGAAAACCAAAAGATTTACCGTATCGACAAAAAAGAATTGATTTTGAACTTGAAAACTGCTGTCCAGATAATAAAACTTTTTCAATTTTAGAATATCCTAAACTATTGATATATCATTCTTCAATTTGGGCAACTCTATATCATAAAGACTTAATTTCTCGAATTCGTTTTAATGAGCTTAAAGGCGCAGCTTATCCGGATTTTTCTTTTATGATGCAAGCGTTATTAATAGCGAACAACATCTCAACCTTACGAAAAGCCTTATACCATTATAGACAAGAACCTGCCAATATGTCTTCAATGAAAAAAACTGATATTAGTTTATTAAAAATGATAGAGCAGTGTTCATACGCAAGAGAAAAACTAGTATCTTTAAATATATTTGATAAAATTCGTGAAGAATTTTACTCACATGCTATAGCATCTTTGCATGGTTTTTATTATAGAATTGAAGATGATTTAAAACCCTTATTTTTTCAAAAACTTGTAGATTTTTTTTGTAGCGATTCACAAAAAATAACTTGTAAATATTTTCATCAACATGAAAAAGATTTCTTGCTTTGCATTTTAGACAAGGATTATTCTAGAACTTTAATACATAATGGTGCTGTTTGGAGAATAAAAAATCACTTAACATATAAATTAGGCTTTGAAGTAAAGCATTCCAAAACAAAATTACTACTCCCTTTTAAATTAATAAAAATAACCATTAAGCACTATTTTCAAAAATTTATATTTAATATTGTATGTGGTGCTAACCCTTATCTAAAGCTACCACCCATCTATGGTTATGCAGATTATTATAAAGCTTTGCAAATTCAAAAATCTGAAATTTATCAACTAGGAAAAAGAGTGATGAAAAATCCATTTATAATATTGTATGGGAGGGTGTAATGTTTCATATTGCTTTAGTTTGTAGCAATGAGCATTGTAAATTCGCTGCCGTTGCTATGTGCAATGTTATTGATCGTATAGATCCTAAGAAAAAATTCAAGGATATGTTTGATAATTCTAAAATAAACAAAGAATTACAAGATTATAAAAAATTAGACTATAATTGCTTAAGCGCAGAAGAACAAGAAGAGGGTTGTGTATTTCACATATTAACAGATGGAATTGATGATTCTAATTTGGCAAAATTAAATGAATTAGAAACAATATTAAATAAAAAATACCCTTGTAAACTCCAAATACATAAAATCGCTACAGATTTCCTCGAATCTAAAGGTGCGATTAGGTGGAAGGGTTCTTATGCCATATGGCTACGTATTTTCATAGTTTCTTTTATACCTAAAGATGTCAATTTGTGTCTATATATCGACTCTGATATGATAATTAATTGTGATTTGAGAGAATTATTTACTTTAGATCTTGGTGATAAAATTTTATCATCTTATCATGTTTTTACAAATGAAAATTGGTTTATAAAAAATAAACAAAATCCAAATGAACAACTAAAATTGTGTAGCGAACATTATAATTTAGCAGTTGTTTTATTTCATTGCAGAAATTGGGAAAAGCATAATATATATGAAAAATGTTTAAATATTATAAATTCATACTTAATGGAAGAAAATTTTCTTTGTGATGAATCTGTATTGCATGCTGTTTTGGATGCGAGTGATTTTTTAGCGCTTCCGCAAACTTATGATTTTTTTCTAGGCAGACTTTTTAAGCATCGATTTCTATTTCTTTTATTGCCATATTTAGACGAAGAATCTATCGACGTCAAACAAACAATAAATAAAAAAGACATTTCATTTTATCATCAAAATGCAAAAATTATTCATTTTTTACCTGTGCTCAAACCTTGGGAGTATAGTTTGCAGATTAATTACTTTAATGAAAGTGAATTGTGGCATAAATATTATAAAATATGGTGGAATTTGGCATATAAATGCCAGCCTTTTTTGGAAGATTTTAAAATTTTAGAAAGAAAACTGCTTTTTATTTTCTACACAAATGAACAATATTTAAAAAATCGCTTATTTTATAAATTAGGATATATTTGCATAAATCAAAAAAATATACTTTTGCCTTTTTCGCTGATATTTTCTTATATAAAACATAAAATTTGGAAAAGAAAATTTATAAATTACAACCAAATAACACAACAATTTCATAACAATCAAGAAAATTTAAAGATTGAAGAGAGTTTTTGCTATGAAGTAGGGAAACTTTTAGCTAAAGCCGCTAAAAATTGGTATAAAGGTGGATTTTTAAAATTTTTGTTTATAGAACTTCCAAAATTAAAAAAAGATAAAGGCAAAAATTAATGAATATACTTTCACATCGTGGCTATTGGAAAACTGAAAAAGAAAAAAATTCTATTGTAGCTTTTGAGAAAAGTTTTATTAATTTTTATGGTCTTGAGACGGATTTAAGAGATTGGAGAAAAGAGATAGTTATATCTCATGATATGGCTGATGAGAATTGTTTAAAATTAGAAGATTTTTTCAAATTTTATAAAAAATGGGATACAAATTTGCCCTTAGCCTTAAATATAAAGGCTGATGGTCTTCAAATTTTACTTAAGCAACTGATTCAAAAATATGAAATTACAAATTATTTTGTATTTGATATGTCAATTCCTGATGCTTTAAGCTATATTGATTTAAATTTTAATGTTTTTACTAGACAAAGCGAATATGAAAAAGAACCTAGTTTCTATGAAAAAGCTTGCGGTGTTTGGATGGATGAATTTTACTCACACTGGATACATAAAAATATTATAAAACAACATATCAATAACAATAAATTAGTTTGTATAGTTTCTCCAGAGCTCCATAAAAGAGACTATAAAAAAGAGTGGTCAGAATACAAACAAATAGAAAAAGAACTGCAAGTAAAAGACAAACTAATGATTTGTACCGATTATCCTGATGAAGCAAGGGAGTTTTTTAATGACTAAAATAAAAGCTGTCATTTTTGATATGGATGGAGTATTAATTGAAGCTAAGGATTGGCATTATGAGGCTTTAAATAAAGCTTTAAAACTTTTTGGTATGGAAATCACTAGATTTGAACACCTAACGACTTTTGATGGTTTGCCAACTAAGGATAAGCTAAAAATGCTTTCGCTAGATAGAAATTTGCCTGAATCCTTGCATGATTTTATAAATGAATTAAAACAACAATACACTATGGAAATGGTTTATAGCTTATGCAAACCTAGATTTCATCACCAATATGCTTTATCAAAGTTGAAAAATGAGGGCTATAAAATGGCAGTTTGTTCTAATTCTATACGCAATAGTATTGATTTGATGATGAAAAAATCGGCTCTTGAAAATTATTTAGATTTTTATATCTCCAATGAAGACGTTAAAAAAGGAAAACCTGATCCTGAAATGTATGTTAAAGCTATAAAAAGATTAAATTTAAAACCTAAAGAGTGCATGATAATAGAAGATAATGAAAACGGCATAAAAGCAGCTAGGGCAAGTGGAGCTAATGTTATGGTTGTTGGTGAAGTTGATGAGGTAAATTATGAAAATATCAAAAACTATATTTTAAAATTTGAAAAGGAATTAAAGTGTTAAATATAATGGTTCCTATTGCAGGTAAAAGTTATTTTTTTGACGATGAAAAAGATGGCTTTCCAAAGCCCTTTATTGAAATTTGTGGAAAAACTATGCTAGAACATTTTATCAAAAATTATGAAAATATTGAAAATAAATGTTTTATTTTTATATTAAAAGAAGAAGATGTAAAGCGCTATCACTTAGATGATGCAATCAATGTTTTAACCAATAATCAAAGTAAAATTGTTATTCTTAAAAAAGAAACTAGTGGTATGGTTTGTTCTGCTTTAATGACCATTGATCAGATTGATTTAAATGAACCTCTACTCATCGTCAATATGGATCAGATTTTTGAGTATGATTTGAGTGAATTTATTTCTAAATTATCTTTAAATGATGCGGGTGTGTTAAGTTTTGAAAGCGTTCATCCAAGATGGGCTTATGTAAAATGTAATGAGGCAAATTTTGTTTTGGAAGCTTTTGAGAAAAGACCTGTGAGTAAGAATGCAATAGCAGGATTTTATTATTTTAATAAAGCCAAATATTTTATAAACTCGGCTTTTAGTATGATTAAAAAAGATGTTAATTATGATGGAAAATATTTTATTGCTCCAGTATTAAACGAATTGATTTTGGAAAATAAAAAGGTTATAAATATTTCAATTGATAAAAATCGTTATTTTACTTTTTATTCCCATACAAAAATCAATGAATATGAAAGGATTAAAAACGCTTAAGAAATTAACTAAAAATATATCATTAAGTGAAGTAGCAAATCTATTAAATGATGATTTTGTTTTAAAGGATTGATCGTGAAAAATTATAAACTCGATGAAATGATTCGTGGTTGGTTTGTAGGCAATTTTGAGCCTAGCATTTTTAAAACTAACGATGTAGAAGTTGGCGTAAAAGAGTACAAAAAAGGTGATGCTGAGGAAAAACATCATCATAAAATTGCAATAGAAATTACCGTCATTATTAGTGGTAAAGTAAAGATGAATGATATGGAGTATTCTAAAGGCGATATAGTGGTGATTTATCCAGGGGAAGCTACTGATTTTGAAGCTTTAGAAGACACGATGAGTGTTGTTGTGAAACTTCCAGGAGCTAATAATGATAAATATTTAGGAGAATGTCAATGAATATAGTTATTCCTATGGCTGGACTTGGAAGTCGCTTTGTAAAGGCTGGCTTTGATAAACCAAAACCTTTTATCGATATTTTAGGCAAGCCTATGATAATTAGAGTGCTTGAAAATTTGAGATATAAAGGTGCAAAATATATTTTAATAGCAAGAAAAGAGCATTTAATTCAAGAAAAAAAGTTAATTGATGAAATCAAAAATAATTTTAATGCCGAATTTATAGGTATTGATAAACTCACAGAAGGAACGGCTTGTACTGTGCTTTATGCGAGAAAATATATCGACAATGATAAACCTTTAATGATAGCAAATTCCGATCAGATTGTTGATATAAATATAGCTGATTTTATCGATGATAGTTTGAATCGAGGTTTAGATGGTTCAATACTCACTTTCATTGATCAAGAAAAAAATCCAAAATGGTCATTTGTAAAATTGAAAGACGATTTAGTGGTAGAAGTTAAAGAAAAGGAGGTTATTGGCGAATTTGCTACTGTTGGAATTTATTTTTTTAACAAAGGAAAAATATTTGTTGAAAGTGCTATAGATATGATTATAGAAAACGATAGAATTAATAATGAATTCTATACTTGCCCTGTTTATAATTATGCTATAAAAAATGGCGCCAAAATAGGTATTTATAATATCGATTTTTCTCAAATGCATGGAATTGGAACTCCTGAAGATTTGGAAAAATATAAAAACATAATTTAGAAAGGATTGAAAATGAAAAAAGTGGTTATTTATGGTAGTGCTCAACTTGGAATTCAAATTGCTTGGCATGTATCTTTTGATAGCGAAATCATATGTTTTATTGATAGCGATCCAAGAAAACATTCTTGCAATAATAATGGCTTAGGCTTAAAGATATACAATAAAGATTATCTTATTTATGGACCTGAAAAATTAAAAGAATTAGAATTTGATAAAGTATTTATTGGCACGGAAATACCAATTTATATTGATCAAATTATTGAGGTATTAAAGTCAATGAATATCAATGAAGATAAGATAGATTTATCTTTAACTTTTATTCCTTATTATGCAAGATTAAACTTTATTAAAACACTATCTGATAATTTTAAAATTAACAATATTCAAGGTGCAGTTGCAGAACTTGGAGTTTTTAGAGGTGACACTGCAAAGCATATCAACAAATTCTTCAAAGATAATATTTTTTATCTTTTAGATACCTTTGAAGGGTTTGATGCAAGGGATTGTGAGAATGAAAAAAAACAAGGATTTTCAAAAGCAGATAGTAGTGATTTTAGTTTAACATCACTTGAACTTGTAAAAGCTAAAATGCCTCATCTTGAAAATTGTCGTTTTGTCAAGGGGTATTTTCCAGAGAGTGCAGATCAAATTCCAAGTGATGAGGAATTTTGTTTTGTAAATATAGATGTGGATTTATATCAGCCTATTTTAGCTGGACTTGAATATTTTTATCCTAGACTTGTAAGGGGTGGAATTATTCTCGTACATGATTACTTTCACCCTTATTACACAGGCACGCAAAAGGCAGTAAATGAATTCGCTAAAAAATATAAGCTCAAATTCTATCCAATAGGTGATGCTTTTAGTGTGTTTTTTGTGAAAGAGTGAGATGCTTTAGCAAAGTTATAGCTCATTAAAATTCATCATCGCCAAATACAATTTGCATTTGGCGATGATGAAAACGAGCTTTTCAGTTCAACTCCGCAAAAACACTCAAAGCCCTAGCAATTGTTTTATCCATATCATAGTATTTATAATCTGCTAGCCTACCTAGAAAATGGACATTTTTAAGCTCTTTGGCGAGTTTTTTATATTCTTCATAAAGCTTTTGGTTTTTTTCATCTGGGATGGGATAATATCTTTCATTTTTGCCCTCCTCATACGCGCAAGGAAATTCATAGCTTAGTATACTTTTGCTTGATTTTTCATCAAGATAGTATTTGTATTCTACAGCCCTTGTAAAATCATAATTTTCTGGGTAGTTTATCTGTGCGGTGGATTGGACATACTCTTTATCAAAACGTTCAAAAACTATGTCTAGGCTTCTATAAGGAAGCCTGCCAAGTGTATAGTTAAAAAACTCATCAATAGCCCCTGTATAAATTACTCTATCAAATTCTCCAAAATCTTTATACTCATACTTTGAGTTAGCATTAAGCTTGCAGTCTTTAAAATCAAAATGGGTTTTAAGTTTGAGTTTGATATTTTGATGAGTAAGCATATTTTGCACCATTTGTGTGTAGCCAAGAAGCGGTATAGCTTGATAAGTATCTTGAAAATACCTATCATCAAGGCTCACATACACAGGCACTCTAGCGCTGACTGAAAAGTCAAGTTCCTCAGGCTTTACGCCCCATTGCTTCATAGTATAGCCTAAAAATACCTTTTGATAGATATATTCAGCCAAAAATTGCAAGTCTTTATCATCAGTATTTTTAAGCTCTAAAATAGGCACTTTTTTGTTAAAACCAAAAGTTCTCACAAGCTTTTGCTCTAAATCATTTGCAAGATATTTTGGAAAAACCTTATGCAAGCTGTCAAGATTAAAAGGGATATTGACTTCCTTGCCATCTATGAAAGCTTTAACCTTATACATAAAATAATGCCATTTTGTAAATTTACTAAGATACTCCCACACTTCTTTAATGCTTGTATGAAAAACATGTGGTCCATATTTATGCACGCTGATTTGCGTTTCTTCATCTTTATAATCATACACATTGCCAGCTATATGCTCTCTTTTATCGATGATTAAAACTTCTTCATCTTTTACACTTGCTAATCTTTCAGCTAAAACTGCCCCGCTTAAGCCACAGCCTATGATTAAAGTTCTTTTCTGCATTAATACTTCCTGTTGTTTTCCCAGTTCCAAGCACTTTGAATGATGTTTTGAATATCACTTTGCAAAGCTTGCCAGCCTAAAATTTCTTTAGCCTTTTTGTTATCAGCAAAAAGCCTAGCTGGATCGCCAGCTCTTCTTGGAGCGTAAAGCACTGGGCATTTTTTGCCACTTATTTTTTCAGCTACTTCAATGATTTCTTTTACACTTGTGCCTATGCCAGTGCCTAGGTTGATACAGCCACTAAATTGGCTTAAGTTTTCAAGAGCTAAGCGATGTGCTAAGGCAAGATCATCTACATGGATATAATCTCTTATGCAAGTGCCATCTTTGGTATCATAATCACTGCCAAAAACGCTGATATGCTCTCTCTCACCCTTTATAGCTTGCAAGACTAAAGGGATAAGATGAGTTTCTGGATCATGGCTTTCTCCTAAAAGGGCATCTTTATTTGCACCTGCAGCATTAAAATACCTAAGGCTGATATGCTTAAGATTGTAAGCTAGTTCATAGTCTTTGAAAATTTGCTCTATCATCAGCTTAGAGCGTCCATAAGCATTGATAGGATTTTGAGGATGATTTTCATCTATGGGCGTATAAACTGGCTCTCCATAAGTCGCACAAGTGCTTGAAAAAACGATATTTTTTACATTAAATTCAAGCATGGTATTAAGCAGATTTATCGTGCCTATGAGATTGTTTTGATAGTATTTTGCTGGATTTTGAACGCTTTCTCCTACATAAGCAAAGGCTGCAAAATGCACTACAGCATCTATCTTATAGGCTTTAAACAAATTTTTAAGTGAAAACACATCAAGCAAATCAGCATGCACAAAGCTTGCCCTTTTATCCACAGCTTCTTTGTGTCCATAGATGAGATTGTCAGCTACTACGCATTCATAGCCATTGTCAAGTAAGTGTTTTAAGGTAAAAGAGCCTATATAGCCAGCTCCTCCAAAAACTAAAATTCTTTTCATCTACCTACGCCTTGGTAAGTAAAGCCTAGCTCAAGAACTTGTTCTTTGTTGAGCAAATTCCTACAATCGATGATATTATTATGCCTCATCAAAGCTTTTGCCTTTTGCAAATCAAGATTTTTAAATTCGCTCCATTCTGTTAAGATAACCAAAACATCAGCGTTTTCTAGAGCTTCATACATATTATTTGCATAATGAATTTTTTCTCCTATGATTTGCTTTGCAAGCTCGCTTGCTTTTGGATCATAAGCACTGATAGACAAATCTTTTTCTAAAAGCTTTAAAACTATTTCAACGGCTGGACTTTCTCTGCAATCATCAGTGCCATCTTTAAAAGCAAGTCCTAACACAGCAATTTTTGGCTTTTGAATGCCCTTAAGTGCGTTTAAAATCCTCTCACTCATTTGCTCTTTTCGTGCTTCATTGCCCTCTATAGCTGCATTTATAAGGCTAAGAGCTACACCTTTTTGTTTTGCCATATATGCCATAGCTTGAGTATCTTTTGGAAAACAACTACCCCCATAACCTGGACCCGGATTTAAAAAACGTTTGCCTATACGCTCATCAAGCCCCATTCCACGTGCGACTTCTAGTATATCTGCCCCTGTTTTTTCACAAAAATTTGCCATTTCATTGATAAAATGAATTTTAATCGCAAGAAAAGAATTTGAAGCGTATTTGATAGTCTCAGCTGAATAACGACTGACAAAAACTAAGTTAGATTTATCTTTAAAAGGCTTGTAAAGCTCTTCTATCAAAGCTTTTGCACGAGCTGAGTTCGTGCCAACTATGATGCGATCTGGATTGAAAAAATCACGCACCGCAAAGCCTTCACGCAAAAACTCCGGCAAAGAAAGCACATCAAATTCAGCTTTTGTATTTGTTTCTTTGATAATCTTTTCTATCTCATCTCCTGTGCCTACTGGAACGGTTGATTTGGTTGCTATAACTGTATAGCCATCAAGATACTCAGCTAGTTCCTTTGCAGCAGCATAAATATACTGCAAGTCCGCTTCTTTTGTTACTGGATGAGGTGGAGTGCCTACTGCTATGATGATGAGTTCAGCCTTACTTACTGCTTCTTTCATAGAAGTGCTAAATTGAAGCCTGCCAGCTTTGACATTTTTATGAAAAAGCTCTTCAAGTCCATCCTCATAAAGCGTGATCTTACCTTCGTTTAAAGCTTTAATCTTGTTTTCTATCTTATCAACACAAATAACTTCATTGCCAAGTTCAGCAAAACCAACTCCGCTTGGAAGTCCTACATAGCCTGTGCCTATAATTGCTATTTTCATCTTTTTTATCCTCTAAATTCGTGAATATTTTCTTTAAAAAAGGCTATGGTTTTATCAAGCCCTTCATCTAGCTCAATTTTTGGCTCCCAATTGAATTTTTCTTTTGCAAGACTGATGTCTGGGCGTCTTTGGGTTGGATCATCAGCTGGTAAATCTTTGTAGATGATTTTTGATTTAGAGCCTGTTTTTTGTATGATTTTTTGAGCAAGTTCTTTGATGGTAAATTCGCCCGGATTGCCTGTATTGATAGGTCCTGTGAAGTTTTTGTCTGAGTTCATTACTTTAATGATAATATCGATTAAATCATCAACATAACAAAAAGAACGAGTCTGCGAGCCATCACCATATATAGTAATATCCTTACCACTTAGAGCCTGACAGATGAAGTTGCTTACCACGCGTCCATCATTTGCGTCCATATTTAGCCCATAAGTGTTAAAAATGCGTATGACTTTAATATCCACGCCCTCGTGTCTGTGATAGTCAAAAAACAAGCTCTCAGCACAACGTTTGCCCTCATCATAGCAGGCTCTAATGCCTATGGGATTGACATTACCTCTATAGTCTTCTTTTTGAGGATGCATTAAAGGATCGCCATACACCTCAGAAGTTGAAGCCTGTAAGATAGTAGCCTTATGCTTTTTGGCAAGCTCAAGCATATTTATCGCCCCATAAACGCTAGTCATAGTGGTTTTAATGGCGTGTTTTCCTTGATAGGCTGGAGGAGAAGCTGGACAAGCAAAATTATAAATTTGATCGATTTTTTTATCTATGTTAAGAGGCTGGCAGATATCATGCTCTATAAATTCAAAACGAGGCTTATCAAGCAAGGACTTGACATTGCTCATCTTGCCTGTGTAATTATTATCCACACAAATGATATGATTACCCTCGTCAAATAAACGAGTGCATAAATTTGAACCCAAAAACCCTGTTCCACCTGTGATGAGTATGGTTTTCATTGCTTATCCTTGTTTTGTTTTTCCTTAATTCAAAAAGGAATGATTTTAGCAAATTTTTGCTTTATTTTGCATAAAAAATATTCTTAATAGCAATACTATTTTGCTACTTAAGTTATTATTTTTATAACTATGAGGAATATACTTGTATCTATATCCTATTTTAAGAGACTTGTAATATATTCTTACTCGCAAGATATAATGAATATAATTCTAGGTAAAAATTATTACTAATAGTAATATTTTTATTTCTTTATTTTGACAAAAGTTATAATTTTTCTCTTATACCTTGCAAGTCTTTTTCTTAAAATAAAATTAAAACTTAGCCAAGTTTTCACAAAATGCTCAGGATCATTCATAAGTGCTTTTAGAATTTGAAGCTCTGCTTGATTAAAAAAAGCCTCATTTATGCGCTTGTCAGCATATTTTTTTTGAAATTCCTTAGCAAAATATAGAGCAAATTCTTTTTTAAATCGATTTGCCAGACGTTTGAAATTCCACCAATATACCTTAAACTGCACATAAGTTAAAGCTTCTTGCAAGCGTATTTTTTGCCCTGGATATTGTTTTAAAAAGCTTTGTGCAAAATCAAACTCATCACACACACAATAAATTTTTTCTTTATTGAGGCTTGAAGAATTGGCATTATCAAGGCGGTAAAAATACAAAGCCTCATTATGAAAATACAAAGTCTTTGCAAAACTTAAAAAGAGTATCCAAAGTCCAGTATCTTGATAAGAAGCACCTAAACTTTCATTGGCTTTAATTTTAAATTGCTTTACAAAATCAAGCCTATATAAGGAGCTTTGATTCATATTCCAGCTCTTAAGCAAGGGATTTAAATCCTCTTGTAAAAACAAAATTTTTCCATAAAGTGCTTGCTCATAGGCTATGCTTTTGTAGTTAAAATGCGTTTTTAAAAAAACCTTTTTAAAAGCACAAATATCAGCTTTAACAATATCGCAGTTTTTTTCTTCTATGAGCTTATGCAGCACTTCACACATCTTAAGATGGGTATAATCATCACTTTCTACTATACAAAAATATTTTCCTTTTGCTTTTGCTAAGCCGAGATTAATCTGTGCTCCAAGACTTTTTTTCTCACTTTTAATGATAATAATGCGAGCATCTTTTGTAGCAAATTCCTCCAAAATCTCTGCTGTGCCATCATTTGAATAAGCATCAATACAAAGAATTTCTAAGTTCTTAAAGCTTTGATTAATCACACTTTCTAAACACTGACGAATATACAAAATGCTATTATAAATAGGAATAATTACTGAAATTTCAGGAGTTTGCATAAAGTTTAGCCTTTAATTGTGTTGGCGCTTAGTTTAAATTACGGCTGCAAATTAAACATAAAAAACGCATTTTAATTTCAAATTAACAAATAAAAAAATTAAAACAAAAAAGAGCTAAAATTTTGTTTAATCTTTGAATTTATTTTATACTCATTTCAATTTTAAAAAAATACACAAAAAGTCCATAAAATAACCACTGAACAACTTCCATTATCATTTACAAGCCATTTTGTAGTTTGAAAATGCTGATTTTCAATACAAAAGGGAAAATTCACTTCAAGATATGGAAGATAAAGCTAGTTTTAGCCATTCAAACTCTAACACAAAAATAAAAATCCTAGTAGGCTATCACAAACCTGCGGTTTTGCTTAAAGATGAAATTCTTACCCCTATATACTTAGGTAGAGCTTTAGCTACACAGTCTTCTAAAGATGGAGAAATGTCTAAAGAAGATTATGAGTGGATGTGTGAAAATATGATAGGAGATGATACAGGAGAAAATATTTCTCATCTTAATCGATATTTTTGCGAACTTACTGGAATTTACTGGGCTTGGAAGAATTATGATAAGTTGGGTAATCCTGATTATATTGGGTTTATGCACTATAGGAGGCATTTTATTTTTGCTGAAGGAGAAAAAGAATTTTCTTCTGGGTATAGCTTAAATTTTGATTTTCCAGATAAGGATTATATAAACGCAATAGGACTGAAACCAAGTATGATTCATGGAGTTGTAGCAGACTGTGATTTAGTTCATCCAACCCTTTATAAATATGAAAAAAATGTTTATGAGCAATTTAAAGATTTAGAGGATTCCCATTATTGTATGGATTTTTCGATTTGGGATAAATCTATTCAAATTTTTTATCAAGAGTATCCGGACTATAGTGATGCTTTAAATGAATATTTAAAATCTAATTATCATATTTGGTTTAATAGTTTTATTATGACACGACAGCTGTTCTTTGAATATTGTGAGTTTATTTTTAAAATAATTTTTAAAATTTATCAACAAATTAATCTAGATAATCAATTAATGTCTTTTCAATCCCAAAGAATTTTAGCTTTCATTGCAGAACGTTTTTTTGGAGTTTTTGTGACAAAATATAAAAATGAGTTAAAAATAAAAAAATATCCATTATCTCAAATTCATAATACAAATATTTACAGACAAGTTGCTCCAGCTTTTCAAAAAAATAATATACCTATAGTATTTTCTATTGATTCAAATTATATAAACTATTTAGGAGTTTGCATATATTCAATAATCAAAAATTCTTCTCCAAGTTACTGTTATGATATATGCATATTGCACTCAAATTTAAATAAAGATACAAGAAGTAAAATTTCATTTCTAAAACAAGATAATGTCAGTATTCGTTTTATTGACATTTCCGAATTTGCTCACAATCAACAATTTTATACAGGTGATTCGCATTTTAGCGAAGCTACTTATTATAGGTTTTTTATTCCCTCTCTTTTTAGTGCTTATGAAAAACTTATTTATCTTGACTGCGATATGATAGTTTTAAAAGATATCAGCAAGCTTTATGAAACTGATATAACAAACTATGTTTTTGCAGCTACTAGAGAAATCGGTATGTCCTATTATTTAAATCTTTACAAAAATAAAAAAGATGATTTTTACTTAAATTTTGTTCAAACAAAAATGCAAATGAAAAACCCTCTTAATTATTTTCAGGCTGGATTGTTGCTTTATAATATACCAGAGTGTATAAAACAAAATTTTGTTCAAAAATGTCTTGAATGCTTAAAAAAGCTCAAAAATCCCCCAACTGTTGATCAAGATGTTCTTAATGCCGTATTTGAAGGTAAAGTTAAATTTCTATCTCTTAAGTGGAATTGTGCATGGCATGTAAAAGTACTTCGAGAAAATTGTGACAATGTCTTGCCTCATAATACGCTTCTTGAATACAATGAAGCCTTAAGTGATCCATATATTATACACTACTGCGATAGTGTAAAGCCGTGGTCTCATCCTCATTTGTTAAAAGCTGATATTTGGTGGCATTATGCAAGACAAACTCCTTTTTATGAGGAGATATTGTTTTATAATGTGCGAGGGGGCAAACCTTGTGGAGCCGTAGAAAGAGTAAAGTCTCAATTATCATACAAATTGGGGTATGCTATGATAAATTCTAAAAATATAACAAAGATTATATTGCTTCCTTTTAATCTAATTGGATTAGCTTTTCAATATAAGAAAGATAGAGCCCGTTACGAATCACTAACAAGAGTAAATCATAATCTAAAACTTCCCAAACTTGATGATTATAAGGATTACAAAGAGAGCTTAAAAATAAAAAAACATTTATCTTATATGTTAGGAAATGCCCTCATTAAAAATCCTTTTACTTTCTTATTTAAGATCCATAAAATAATCAATGATTTTAATAAAAATAAGGAGCTGGTAGATGAGTGAAACAATTTTATCCCAATATTCTGAAATGCATGTTAGTCAAAGAGAATTTATTATTAAAGAGATTCAAAAGTATAAACCCAAAAAAATTTTAGAACTTGGTATTGCTGCTGGAGCAAATAGTGTTTTAGTGTTGAAGTATCTAGAAGAAAATGGACTCTTGGATGAAGTAAGATTGCACTCTGTAGATTTTAGCACATTTTATTATAGAGATTTAAATGATTTAAATATGATGAAAAATCCTAGACTATCTGGCTTTTTGGTTGATGCATTAGTTCCTCATTTAAGAAAATACTGGAATTTATATACTCCTGGATTAGTTGCTAAACATCTTAATGAGATTGGCAAAGATATTGATTTTGTGATTTTAGATACTGCGCATAGTCTTCCTGGAGAATTGCTTGATTTTTTAATGATATTACCATATCTATCTAAAAATGCAGTAATTTGCATGGATGATTTAATGTTTCATGTATGGTATAACAAACAAGGAATTGTATGCAACTTGCTCTATCTTTTACTTAAAGGAGAAAAAACTCTTCCTTGCGATTCCTTTAATAGACCTTTTTTTCAAAATGTTGGATCTTGTATGCTAGCTGATGGTCAGCTAGAACATATAAATTTATTAACTTTTTTTAAGGCTTTAACAATACCTTGGGTATATATGCCAAATATCGATGATTTAGAATTATTTAAGCAACATATTTTAAAGCACTACGGAATGAAATATGTTGAAGCTTTTGAAGAAATTGTGAAAATACAAGAAAAGTGGTTTAGAGAAAGTGAAAACCAAAGACAAGAATATTTAAAACAACAAATAGAATTTAGCAATAGTTTAAAAATTAAAGAACATCTTTCCTACAAATTAGGACAAACCTTAATTAAAGCTTATAACAATCGCTGGGGGGGGGGGCTTATCAAAATGCCATTTGAGTTGCTAACAGTTATAAAAAATCACAAAAATAAGCAGGGGAAAAATAGATAATGAATGGTATAAAAAATATTGTATTGTTGGGTGGGAGTAATTCTATCATTGTTGATGGATTACAAAAAGGACTTAAGCAAAACAATATTAAACTGAGTAATTTGGCTGTTGGCTCTACTACTTCTATTCAAAATTTTTACGAATTAAAGAGACTTAAAAATAAGGATATTATAAATAATGCAGATTTAATTATTACCGAGAGCAATCAAAATGAAATTGGTTCTTTCCATAATTCTCGCGAAGCAATTCCTTTTGGTATCATTTTTAGAAATTTAAACTGGTTTTATAAAGAACTCTATTTTTTAAATAAAAAAGTGTTGGTTATACTTTTTCCACTCAATGAACAAGCTATAAACAATATTCATAGAAAACTATGTAGACAATATGGATTTAATATTATTGATTTGCAATCTTACTACGATAATAATCAAATTACTATAGAAACTATGGATAATATCCATCAGTTTAATTTTATTACAAGGGAGCTTGGCGAAAACATAGTTAAGCATATAAAGGATTTTAAATATCCTAGAAAAGATAAAAATTTATATAATGATAATCCCCAATTTGATATTGTTAGTGCGCAGGATATGATTGTTGTGGAAGGGAGCTTAACTATAGATACTCTTAAAAATTCAATGTATGAAGAAAGAGTTTGCAAAATAGACGAAACTATAAAATTAAAATTTCCTTTAAAATTTAAAAATTATTATCCAATTGCTATACATACATGGAATGGCGGAATAAAAAATGCACATGGAGTAGAAGGAGGATTGAATTATTCTAGTATGGCTTTGTGCAATAAAGACAGTCTTATTGTCAAAGAAAGTAATTTTTTAAATAATGTTTTAGAAATTCACAAAAGTAATTTTCAAATCGACGAAAATACAACACTTTATTATAATCAAAAAGAAGAAACCACAGAATATTTTATCTCGGCATGGAGCTATCATCCTAATTCAAATAAACTTTCATATCTCAATTTAATTGCAGTCTTTGTTGCAAAAAATGATGGAAATTTTTATACTCAGTGTCCGAGTTTAGATGAGCTAAGAAATGAAAATATCGAAATTCCTAATGAATATAATTTTGACTGGATTATACCTCCTATTAAAAAGTATGAAGAAATAATAGCAGAGTATTGCAAAATGTTACGATTGGTGCCTATTAATTCTCAACAAGTGATGACAACTAATGAAAAAATATTAGGGGCTAAGGATCGTGTTAAAAGCCATTTGGCTTATAAATTAGGTGCTGCTATGATTTTCAATTCAAAAAGCATATTGGGTTATATAAGAATGCTTTATGTACTAAGTTATATAAAAGAAAAACACAAACAAGACTTAGATTTAAATTCAAATTTAAAATTACCAAAATTAGAAGATTGTGCTGATTATAACGAATCTTTAAAAATTAAAGAGCAGCTCTCCTATCAATTAGGGCAAGCTTTAATTAAAGCTTACAATAACCGATGGGGGGGGGGGGCTTATCAAATTTTTATTCTGGGATATTTATAGCATAAAGAAAAAATATAGGAGAAAAAAATGTTTCACATAGTATTTAATACAGACGAAGGCTATCTTAGGTATGCAGCTGTTTTAGCAACAAGTATAGTAAAAAATACTAATTCAAATAAAAAATTTGAAGAATTTTTTAAGCAAAATGGGTGTAGCTGCGAAATAGAAAAATATACTAAATTGCATTATAACTCTTTAAATGAAGAAGATAAAGAAGAAGGATATGTATTTCATCTTTTAATTGACAATATAAGTCAAGAAAACCAAAAAAAAATAGAGCAGCTAGAACAATCACTTAATGATTGCTATTCATATCCTTGCAAGTTTGTTATTCATTTAATTGATGATAAATTTTTTAAAGATTGTTCTAGAACTGGTCCAGCGATTAATAACCTTGCAACTTATTATCGCTTAAGAATAGCATCTATTTTATCCGATATAAAGACTTGCCTTTATTTAGATGTGGATATGCTAGTTTCTTGTGATATTAGAGAGCTATTTACAATTGATTTACAAGAAAAGATTGGCGGAGTTGTCTATTATACGAATGACATTACCATACATTTTGATCCCATAAAAAAAGATAAAGAAAGATTAGTTTATATGGGAAAATATTTTAATTCCGGCTTTATGCTTATGAACTTAGAACAATGGAGAAAAAAACAAATTGAAGAAATATGTTTTAACTTTATAAAAAACTATTATTTATCAACATCGCCAGATGAATTTGTTCTTAATGTGGCGATAAATCATGAAAATTTTATAGAAATACCCTTAGAATACAATTTTGCTATTATGTTTAACTATATTGGTAGTATTGCTTTTACCACAATAAGTGTAGATAGAGCAAAGCAAGCTTATAAAAATATTAAAATAGCTCATCTTACAGGTATGGGGCTTATAGTAAAACCATGGGTATCGTTTTATGCCAGCTTAGTTGTAAATTGCCAACCTTTACATTATGAATATTATGATAAATGGTGGTTTGAAGCACTTGAAACCCCTATATTTAATAAAGAATTACAAAAAATATATAACGAGATTACAAACAATGCATTAGAAATTTATAGTAAGACAATAGGAAATAAAATACAGCAACTTGAAAATCGTATTGTCGCATTTGAAACGAACAATTATGAGCGTAGTGTAGAATCCATAAAAAAAGAAGTAAAAGAACATCTTTCCTACAAATTAGGACAAACCTTAATTAAAGCTTATAACAATCGCTGGGGGGGGGGGCTTATCAAAATGCCATTTGAGTTGCTAACAGTTATAAAAAATCACAAAAATAAG
>NZ_QHLL01000014.1 GCF_006864535.1 Campylobacter sp. MIT 12-8780 | reverse complement strand
TTTAGGCGATGATTTGATTGAAGATGAATATAGGCACATTCATAAATAAATAAGGAGGTAAAAAATGAAACTACAAGACTTTGATTTTAGGGTGTGGGATATACAAAGACAAGAGTATGCTCTTTGTGAAGATGGTTATGAGTCAATGGATGGCGAGCGTTGTGGTGATATGTGTATAGAAATAAGAAAATTTAAAAGTTATATGCAGATGTCTAGTGAAGGTGAAAAAGGTTATTATCAAAATATAGAAAAAGCAGAAATTGAGCTTTACACAGGCTTAAAAGACAAAAACGGCGTGAAAATCTTTGTAGGAGATATTTTAGAACTTAAATGTGGCTTTAAAAGAGACATTTTTGAGGTGTGTTTTAGTCTTTTTGAAGGAGTAAGTATAGACAAGGCTGGAAGTTCTAAAAACGCCAAAATATCCTTAATGCTAGAGGACTACGATGAGTGGAAAGAATTTGCAAGTGTCATCGGCAATATCCACGAGAATGCAGATTTATTTAAACAAGGGTAAAGCGATGAGCACTATATTTTCAATAATTCGTATTTCTTTATCAATAATTCTTATTTCTTTAATAGTGTTTTCTTTTATAATAGGTATTTGTATTTTTTGCAAAATGTTTAATGATGCTATTAAAAAAATAAAAGCAAGGGATTATAAAAGTGCTTTTTTGTATATTTGTGGGCTTATTATTATAATATGTGCTTTCATATGTTGTGTATTACTTATTGTTATGTATTTTAGCAATATAGATTTAAATTGTTAAAGGAGGAAAAATGAAAATAAAAATTGATAGTGGCAATCTTGGATGCCAAGATGTTGATATGGATGCTAGTGAAGTTAAGGGGAAAACAATGTTAGTTATTTACATTTCGACAATGTTGATTATTTGCATTTTGACAATTTGTTTTGCCCTGTTTTCTAACTTGGTGTTTATTTCAAGTGATATTGCAAATCTTTTTCCTATATCTTTTATAGATGATTTTGGTATTTATGTGCTTTTATTTTCTATTTTAATACTTTTTGAAGCCATTTTCTTAGATGCAGGTAGGAATAGTCTATCGTTTGCATTCTTTAATACTTTAATGTTATTAATTTACTGGGTAGTAACATTTGCAATGATCCCACCATACTTTTCAGGCGAAGAGAATGACATAAAACGCATAGAGACTTTAATTTACGAAAATTTAAATAAAGAACAACAAAAAGCTTTTGATAAACAAAGGGATTTGTATGAGTCAGATAAAGGCGATTTTAAAGGGAGCATAAATAGAGCAAGCTTTTTATGCAAAAAGTATAAATACAATCATTTGTGTGAAGATTACTTGAATTATCTTATTGAAATCAATCAAGAAAGAGCTGATTATCTTATTAATAAGCATAAAGAGAGCAGGAAAGAAAAGGAAAATCAAGAAAAAAGCTCTGATGATTTTTTTAACAAATTCATAAAGGAGAAATAATATAACTATGAAAACGATCGGCGAAAAATTACGAGATTTACGCAATATTTATGGATTAAGTCAAAGAGAATTTGGCGAAAAAATAGGTGTAGCTAGAGGTAGTATAAATTCTTATGAAAACAATGTTAATCCCCTTACTCAAGGGGTAAAATGGAAAATTTTACAAGGCACAGGTATAGGATTTGATTATTTTGATACTGATATGAGCCTTAATGAAGCTTTTATAAAGTATGGTATAGATCCAAGCAAAAAGCTTGAATTCAAAGAAACAAAAGAAAGCATTTGTGCTGTTTATAAAGGAATTAATAACTTTATGGATGGCAAGTGCGAACAAGAACCTCTTAATATAAAATCTTGGTTTTTAGATAGTTTATTTGAGGGAATAGGAAAGTTTGATATTTGTTTTATCAATGTTAGTCATAATGAATTAGAACCTTATGCTAAAAATAATGAAATTTTAGTCGTTGTGCGTGATGGCAACCTTAAAAATGGCGATAAAATCATCATCGATTTTAAAGGAAGCATTCTTGTAGTGCAGTATTTTAAAGAATTTGATGAAATAAGACTTCAAACCTTAAGCGGTAAGGAAAATAAGCTTAAAGAAAGTGATTTTAAAAAAGAGATAAAAATATTAGCCATTATTAAAGGCAAGATATGCTAAAATTAATAAATTTCATTTTAAAGGCATTTTGTGAATACCCTAAATCGATTGTATAAAGAAAAGAAACAATTTATTTATCTCATATTTGGAAATTTGGCAATAATATTTCTTGTAGCAATTAGGCATTATGATGATAAGGCAAATCTTATTACAGGTTTGACTTTTCTCGGAATTATCTTAATAATCTTTTGCATTGGATTAAGAAATACGCTTAAAGCCATACGATCGTATCGAAAATACCTTGAAAGGTTAGAGCATAAAATGATACAAGAAGAGATATTGAAAAGAGAATAATGGTTGTAGCATATGTAAGGGTAAGCACAAATAAGCAAGATACAGATGTTCAAAAAATGCAAATTTTAGAATATGCACAAAAAGAAAAGCTCATTATAGATAGATTTATAGAAGTTCAACAAAGTGCAGGAAAGAGTTTTAAAAAACGCAAAATAGATGAATTAAAAAAGCTAAAAAAAGGTGATGTTTTGATAGTTTATGAACTTTCAAGACTCGGCAGAAGTATGTTTGAAACAATGAATTTTATACTAGACTTGTCAAACAAAGGTATCCAATTTGTTTTTCTTAAACAACTTGAACTTAGTAGCTTTAACAACCCACATTCAAAGCTATTACTTTCTTTTTATGCCTATATAGCTGAAGTAGAAAAAGATTTTATATCTCAAAGGACAAAAGCAGGGCTTGAAAAAGCAAAAGCAAGCGGAAAGATTTTGGGACGCCCATTTGGTGTTTTGAGTAGTATGCACGATGAGTCGAAAAATATAATACAAGAATTGCTAAATAAAGGCATGTCGATGAAGTCGATTTGGATCTATCTCGGCAAAAAAGGGACTTATTCAAATTTCTATCTATTTTGCAAGAGTAGGAAACTTCATAAAAGGATTGAAAATACTACTTTAATATAAATATTAATAAAAATTTAAGTTTTTTCAAGTAAAATTTATCGGTCGATTATTTTAAAATCCATAACTCCAAAATAATAAGTAAAACAAGCTTAAAATACCATAAATTAACTTTTATCTCCACTAAAAACTTTAAATCGTAGATATTGAGAAACATTCATATTTATTTTGTATGCAGCTTCTTTTAAAATAGCCATTTCCTCATCATTAAGATAAAAAGCTATTTGTTTTCTTTTGCTTTTAGCTGGTATTTTTGGCCTGTAGTTTTTTTGCAACGAAGTTTCACCCCGAGCAGAATTTAAAAAATCTTCTTCCTTTGAAGCGTGTTCATTTTTTTTACTCATTGCTTTAAATCCCATAATAACTCCTTATATTCTTTCTTTTGCGAGCTCTAAAAATTCTTTATAAAAAGCCTCAAAATCGCTCAAAGCTTTTTCATTTGGTGTGCAAAATTCTCTAATACTTTTGCCATCAATTACAGCTTTTCTATAGGCTTGTCTTTCATACAACGCATTCTCAAGCAAAATGACATTTTCCAAACCTTTTTCGGCTTTTGTCGTATTGATAAATTCCCTCAAATTTTCTAAATCTTTGGCTAAAAATGGATTTGGCGAACTTCTATTGATAAGCACAAAAGCCAAAAGATTGGAATTTATTTGTCTTGAGTCATCATATATTTCAAGCATATGCTCAAGAACTGGGACATCATATTGTGAAGGAATGGTTGGTATTATAATAATGTTTGATTTAAGCATAGCTTTTCGCATTTCCTTTGAATCTCTACCACCTGTATCAACAATTATGCTATCAAATTTGCTACGCATACTTTCAATTTCATCGCCCAAACTTATACCTGTTTTTGAAACATTGCTAAATAATGGCTTTAAGCCAGACTGACTTCTCATATCTGAAAAAACCTCAGTAGATTTTTGTGGATCAGCATCTATTAACAAAACATTATCATCATCTTCTGCTAAACGAGCTGCCAAATTTACTGCTAAAGTAGTTTTGCCACTGCCACCTTTTTCATTGACTATTGAAATAACCATATAACCTCCTTTTTTGATAAAAAGTAAATTTTATAATGAAATAATATCATAAAAATATTAATACAATATTGTAAAAATATTTTTTCATTGACTAATAAATATTTATAAAATATTTTTAATATATTTTATAAATATTGTATATTAAATAGATATTAATGCTATTTAATATACTAAACGATATTACAAAACTATCTTTCTATGTTTTTATTTTTGGTGTTTAAATTATGAGTTTTAGATTGGGTAGCTTTGTTAATTTCAGTTCTAAGTTCTGCAAGCTTGGCTTCTTTATCTGGAGAATTTTTAGGTATATCTTTATGAATAGATTTTGAAAGAATTTGCAGTTGATCTGTTAAATCATATTGTTCCCCAATATCAGTAACATCAAATCTTTTTACACAAGAAGCTAGCCAAGGGAAGTTTGTGACAAGTTTAGTGCTTAGTTTAGAAATTGCTCTTTCACTTAAAGAATTTTTAGAAGCATACCCTGAATACTGCCTATGCTCAAAACCATTTTTGAGCATAAACTCTTTGACCTGTGCATAAGCTTCTCTTGTGTCTTGGAAGTGCTTTTTTAGCTCATTTGTGTATAAATCGAAATTTATAGCCTTTCTGCTTACGCTCACGAAGCCCAAACTCCCATTTCATCGCCAATTAAACTCTCATTTCCCTCTTTTTCGCTAATCCAAGTCCATTTTTTAACATTAAGAGTAAACCATTTGAAATTCATAAGATTATTATAAACTAATATACCTAGTTTTGCCAAATCATATTGATTGCCTTTACAATGATAGGTATTTTTATCTATTTTAATAAGTCCTACTTCAAGAGCAATTTCTTCAATGGTTTTATACATTGTCTCTAAATTATATATCCCCTCACGCTTAATTTTTTCTTCATCAAGCTCAAAATGAGTGCCTAAAAGTGGGTATGACATTTTAACTCCTTTGTAAAATTTTAACAACATTTTATCATATTTTATTTCAAATAAATTTTTAAATTCTTACAATTCTTTTGTTCGAATTGAGGATTTGTTGTTTAAGTGACAATAACAATATCTTAAAAATACTTTATAAATATTTTTAAGATATTGTTTATATAATTTTAAAATATTTCTAAGATATTTAATAAATATTTTAAAATGAGTATATGTAGTCATAATTCAATATACAAAGTATATATAAGCAGAAACCATAATTACCCATAATTTGTAAAATGTATAAAAAATAAAAAACAAGCAAAGCGAAAGAGATATTTTTATTATGTTTATAATGAAACAAGTAAAGTTTTCAAGCTTAACATACCAATTCCATTTTATAAAGAATCTATTTCGTAAAAATACTATAAAAATAAACACATATTTTAAGATATAAAAAATAATAGCCAAAATAATACCTAAAAGCCCTATTAAACATCCAGCTAATCCGCCTACAGCCTCGCCTGAAAAGTCCATATCTTTTTTATTTTGTTGTTCAATAGACCTATTATTTTCCTCTCTTATCCTTCTATTGTTTTCATCAATAAGTCTTTGATCCATTGTGTTAATCCTTTGTTTATTATTTTAAATCTTCAGGAGTAAATAAGCTATTTGATAAATACCTATTTGCCTTTATGTTAAGCTTATTCATCGCATCTTTTTTATTGATAAAACGCTTAATTTTTCCACTGCCACGATATATAAAAATTAAATCGTTGCTATCTGCAAATTTTTTATGTAACACTTCGTTATCATATGGTTTTAAAGGAGAATTCCTTCCATAAACATTAATCCCAAATTCAATTAATTCATCTTTAGATTCTATAATTTCTTTTCTTTGTTTTGAAATAAGGCTTCTATGCTTGTAATCTGAATAAGCTTTAATTTTGCAAAATTCAGTAAAAGTAAGCTTCATATTGCTATTGTCAGGAAAAGAACTTAAAAATCGTATTAAATCCTGCACAACTAAAGATTTTAAATTGATAAGAATTTTAGCTAAGTCTTTATCATAAGAAAGAGTTGATTCTGTCTTCAAACGCCTTATATATTCTTTTCTAATGGTAAGCTTAAACATAGCTATGATTTTTCCATCATTTTTAGTAACCCTTTCTATAGAATCAAACATTAAAATGTCTCTATCCCTTTCAGTTTTCTTTTCTCGTCTTCCATCGATATTTTGAATATGTGTTAAATCATAAGAAAAGCGAGAAATCTCATCAAATTTTTCTTGTAACCATTGATATCTTGTTGGTGTTTTTCCTAAGTAGTTTTTTAAAAATTTATATGGTTCTAACAAAATTTCCATATCCCAAAATTCATCTTGGTATTTTTTGATAGTAGTGCTATCCACATTATCTTTCACATAAAGAAACAAAGCATCTAATATGCTTCTATGAGTTTGTGTAAGTAACTCATTCTTTAAATTGATAATATAGGTTGATCCGCTGTCTTTGTGTTCCATTTTAAATTCGCATTGTCTATCATTTTTAACAAATTCTTTATAAAGTGCTGAATCTATTATCTTCTTACTACTAAGATAAAAAACTCCTCTATTTTCGTGCATAGTAATATAACCATTATTATCCATAGTGGCTAAACCATTACTCAAATCTTTTATTTCATTATCTTTATCTACTTTTAGCAAAAAATGCTCTTCTTGCTCTTCTAAAGATTCATTTATGTCAGAATTTACTAAAATTTTAATTCGCTTCTCTCTATCACCATTATTAATATTATTGCTATCTTTGATTATTTTCAATATTCTATGAGTTGTAGTATTTTTATTCTCTCCTTTAGCAAATGTAAGCTCATAGATAATTCTAGGGACATTTTTTATCACTGAACTTCCCATAATGCTCTCGCCCTTTTTATCTAAATGATGAAGCAATAAAATTGTTTGATTGTTACTAACCGCTATATTTATAAGAGTATTAAAAAAGCTTTGCACATCATTTTGATTGTTTTGATCTTTAAAACCTAAATATGAAAAAAAAGCACTAAATGTATCAAGAACAATTAAGCTGCAATCTGATAAAGTCCCAAGCTCCTTTGCTAAATTTTCTTCAGGACTTAATCTTGCGTTAAATTCAGGCAAATCGGTAGAAAACTCAAGATCAATCATCTCAAAAGGATAAAAACTTTGTATATTTTGAATTCTTGCTAGCAAAGCTTTTTCATTATCTTCTATACTCCAAAAAAAAGATTTCACGCCATCATTCAAAGCATTTGCACAAGTTTTAAGAGCTAAAAAAGATTTTCCAACTTCACTCACTCCACACAATAAGACAACAGAACCTAGTTCCATTTTCAAAGTATCTTCACATATAAGGTTTTCACACTCATCAAACAAATTTAAAGTATCCACTGTCTGGCGTTTTGGCATAATTTATCCTTTAAAATTGACATAAATATAACATTGTATATAACCTTTACGACTTATATACAAAATATAGAAGTAAATAATAGCAAAATATTATATTAAAATCAACAACTTATTATAAAAACATCTACAAAATTAAAAAAAGTTGGTATTTTTATAATAAATTATTATATTTATGTCAATTTTTATAATAACATTATATTTATGCCTACAAAACATCTACAAAATTAAAAAAAGTTGGTATTTTTATAATAAATTATTATATTTATGTCAAAAAAAATCTTTCGATACAAACAAAAATCAAAAATTAGTTGGTATTTTTATAATAAAATAAGCTATTTTTATAATAAAATAAGCTATTTTTATAATAATCTCTTAAATTTATTAAATTTTAAACCCCCATAAAATAGAGTTTAAAAATCACTGAGCTATTTTTATAATAATCTCTTAAATTTATTAAATTCATTAAATTTGTATCTAAATAGGAAATGGTAAAAATTTTATTTCATAAAATTTTGACCTTTTACATTATAAAAACGCCAAAACAAAGAAGTTATCTTTCTAGATCTAGTTTATTTTTGTCTATAGTATTTTGAAATGTTTGTGTGTGATATTGTTTTCGTATTTCATCAAGCCCCTTTTTTGTATAAATATCGTTAAAATCGCTTATCCCTTCTTTAGCTTCTTGTTCTGTTATTTGAGGAATAACAAGTTTTACATTAGGGTAATTTTGTTGAATTTTTTTTGCAGCTTCTAATCCTACATTAGTTCTTCCTTGAATTTCTAATTTGTAGTCATTATCTGCAATTATAGTTAGTTGTTTGTTCGGAAAAGTTTTTTTAAGATTTTCAACGACATTGCTTAGATTTCCTGCGTCAATAGCCATTATAGTAGGCTTTTGTAATGCTTTTTGTATAGTCATAGCAGTAGCAAAGCCTTCACATACTATGAATTCTTCTTGTTCTTTAAGTGGAATTTGAGTAAAAAAACATCCTTTTTTTCTAGCCGAGTATTCCACATTTTTATTTTGCTCTTCTTTTGTTTTAATTACGCCAATTATTTTTTTTCCTTCTTTTGTAATTCTTTGTATTGACCAGATTTTCCCTGTTTCATCTTGAAATGGAATAAGTAAATTTCCATAATTATCTACTTTAAGGTTATAAGTTTCATCAAGCCCTTTTTTTATAAGATATGGATGTAACTTTATAAGAGGTTTTGCTTCTATCCATTCTTTTTCTAGCCTAAGGGCTGTTTTCTTTTGCAAATTTAAGAGTTCTTGATCTTTATTGATATGTGTCTCATTAAAATTACTTTTTGGGTTTAAAGGCTGTCTTTGTATCTTTATTGAGTTATTGTGAGTTGAAAGTTGAAATTTCCAGTTTTCTTTATAACCTGTTTTAAAGTTTTCGATATAACCAGCAGGGAAGCCATCTAAGTATCCTACATATGCTCCACTTTTTTCATGTCCTTTATCATCTTGAGTTGCACAGCGTTGAATTTTTCCATTCATTATAGGGGTATCTACAATTAAGCCTTGAGCCTGTAAGGCATTTTTAAATTGAAACAAAGCTTCATTTATGTTGATATTGTTTTGTTTTATGGGTGGATTTTCCCATTTTTTAAATATGCTTTGATCCATATAAAAAGGAACATAAAACTTTTTTTCTTTTGCGTCCCAAATAGCACCAAGTTTTTTAGCTTCATCTTTATCATTATATGGTACATATAAAAACTTTCTTTCTCTAGGCATAGATTTTCCTTAAGTTTTTTTTAAGCTAAAGTAGTTTAAAATTATAGTGCAAACGAGGAGGGTGGTTTGTATATATTATAAGCCGATCCTTCTTTTTTTGATACAAAAGCGAATTTTATTTATTGAGCTGAATATCTCTTTCTTTATTTACCTCTCTTGAAATTTTAAGAGCCGATTTACTTTTTTTTTGAGTGCTAGTTTGCACCTCTTTTTGAATTTCTGCTATCTTATCAGCTTTTGATTTTTCTTGTTCATTGCTTTTGTTTTCTTGTTTTTGTTCTAAATTATTTTCTGCTTTTTGATCTTCTTTGTTGCCAAATAATTGAATCCTGCATTTTTCATTACCATTCATAAATCCTTGCAAAAAGGTTTGGAATTCAGGAGAAGGGATAGTGTCTAAAATTTTGGCACACTTTTGCAAAGTTCCTAAGCTACCTTTACTAATCACATCCATTGCTGGAGGTTTCATAAGAAATTTATCAAATTTCTTACTCAACTCCTCATCAAATTGTTTAGTTTTTATATCTTTTTCCCAATCTTGCTTACCTATCTTTCTTAAGTGATTTATGCCTTTTGTAAAGTGTCCTTGCCCAAGAGGAACTTGTAGATTTTCTACTTTTGCACCTTCGTTATCATTGTAAAGAAAAGAAAATTTGAGGACTTTATTACTTATTTTGGCATTAGAAGCGTCTTTTTCTTTTTGCACTTCATCAAGCACAGCAAGGTGAGAAAAAAGCTCACCTATTTCTTCTTCGCTAGTATAAGGAGCTTTTTCAAGCAGATATAAAAATTCCTCATCATTGTTTTTGTCTATTTGAACATTAAAATAGCTATTTTTATTTTTCATCTTTTAGTCTCTTACTTCCATAGCTTTCCTGCTTCATCTGCATTCATACAATCTTTTCCAAGTACTTTTTCAAGATCTTTGTCTTTTGCTTGAGGATTTTTTGCTATGTAATCATACAATTTTTTTCCGCATTCATCGATTTTTTTCTTTCTTTCTTCAGGGTTATTTTTATAGTATTCAACGCTTTTTGGTTCTTCTGAGCAAGCACTAAAAAGTATTGTAGCTAAAACAGCCAAGAGTAAAATTTTTGTTTTCATTGTGTGTCCTTTTTTAAGAAGTTAAAATTTAAAATCTACATATAAGCTTCTAAGAGTTTATTGTAAATCTTTTTAATTTTATCATATTTTTCTTGATTTATTATTTTAAAAAAAGAATTTTTAAATTCTTCATCATTTATAAAGCTTTCTAAGATAAGTAAAGAAAATTCTTTATGAAGCTTTTCTAATTTGGCGTTTTCTTTTTCTTGTATTTTTTTAAGTTTTTCTTTATACTCTTTTTCAAGCTCTTCGACTGCTTTTGTTTTTAATCTTGTTCTTAATTTAGTTTTTTGATTGTTATCTTTAATTTCTTCTTTACTCATAAATATATCCTTTTATATGTAAATACATTTTTATTAGATTGTATCTTAATTCTGCTTAATGATAACTTAAGAAATAAAGTGTATAATTTGATGATTTTTTACAATATGCAGGATAGGGATAAAATCCCAAAAAGTATATACTTTTTTAAAATAATTTTTTAGAAAGTCCTAAAAAATGGATTTTATCCCACCTGCTCTGCGAGGCTCTTTTGATATTTTTTGAATAATATAGACAAGCAATTTATTCAAAAAATATAAAGTTTTTCTTGCGAAAAAGCATTTTTAAAGTGTTAAAAATGTAGATTAATTGTTTTAGGTACAAAAATGAAAAAGTTTTTATTTAATATAAATGAAGAAAATTTAGCTTTCATAACTAATATAAGTAAAAAAACAAAGACACCAAAATCAAAAGTTGTTAATAAAATTATTAGCATATTTATTAACAACGATAAGGAAAATACTCCAAATAAAGTATTGCATTATAAACAAGAATTATATCAAGCCAAAACAAAACAGGTAAAGATTTTTTTTACTCAAAATGAGTATGATTTTATAAAAGAAAGTGCTAAAAAAAATGGCTATTCATTTTTAACTCAAGAAGTAAGATATAGGATATTTAATTCTATATATAATGATAAATTTAGCAATTCTATTGAATTGAGACAATTTATACTTACCAAAACTTCTCTTAATCAAATGGGAAGAAATATTAATGAACTTAATAAAATATTAAAACAAAGAAGTGCAGTTAAAGTTAATATTAAAAATCTTGAAGATACTTTGCAAAATATAATATATAAAATAGATCAGCTTACTCAAAATATAAATACTTTAGTTGATAAATCAGAGGATAAAATAAAGTGAGTTCTATTCCAAAGTTTTTAAAAAATAATGACCAAGAATGGAAGCAATGGAGAGCTAAAAAGGTTATAGAACATAGAGATTTTATTTCAAATTTGCCTAAAAATTACAAAAGCAAACGATCAGGATTTACAAATTCATCGTCTAATATCTATATGCCAAGAACAAAATTACCGCTTCAAATTTCTTCACATAGAAGTAACGAGGTTGTGATAAAAATTACTTCAAGCTCTAAACACTTTCAATCAGTTTCTCGACATATAGATTATGTAAGTAGAAATGGAGAGCTTCAAATTGTTACTAGTGAATTACAATATTATCAAGGTAAAGATGAAAATATAGAAGTTAAAAAAGCATTAAAAGATTATGGTGCAACAATCCCAAATCAGTATCAAAACAAAAGAGAAATTAGACAAACCTATAATATAGTTTTTTCAATGAAAGAACATTCAACAACTCCTCCTCAAAAACTCAAGCAAGCAGTTTTTAAAACTTTAAAAGAAAACTATCCTGATAACTTTTTTTCTCTTGTTTTTCACGCAGATACAGACAATCCACATTGCCATATTTGCCTTAAAATTTCTAAAGCAGATGGCACAAGGATTGATATAAGAAAAAATGATTTAGCTCATTTAAGAACTGAGTTTGCTAAAAATTTAAATGATTTGGGAATACAGGCTAAAGCAACCCATTCAAAACAAGTTCAACAAAACATTGATCTTGCTAAACGCCAGCAAATTTTAGATAGCTTACAAAATAAAACTCAAATGAAAATTAAGCCTCATCATTATAAAGTGCTTGATTATGGCGAAGCAAAATTTGATTTTAAAGATGAAAATAATATAAGTTTTTTTGTGTCTTATCTTACTCCAAAAGGCGATACAACTATTTGGGGTAAAGATTTGCAAAGACTTGTTAAGGAGCTTAAAATTGAAAAAGGTGAGTATGTTCGTTTTGCTAAGATAGGAGATAGGTTAGAGCCATATAGTTTCAAAAAGAAAATCCAAAATAAAGATTATGAAGTGCATACACAGCGTAAAATTCCTGTGTGGGACGCAAGCATTGCCAACCGAGCAGAAAAAAACTTTGCTAAGCTTGCACCTGTAAAAATTACCACAGAGCTTAAAGAAATTAAAAAGGAAAGGGTAAGAAGTGGATCAACTACAAGAAAATACACCAAATCAGAGTGGGCAAGATATTATGCAGCAAAACGAGGAGGAATACATCTCGCCAACAATGCTTATAATAAAGGACGAGCTACAGCCAAATCCACCAACGATTTGCAAAAATTGTCCAAAATCCCTATGGTTTGGAAACGATCAAGAGATGAAATGCTTCTGCACGCTAATGCACAGCATAAGTTGGAGCTCAGAGGAAAAAAACAATCCAATCACACACTGCGACGGGCAGATATTAGGGCTAATGGAGTTACAAAACGAGGAGATAAAGAGCTAATAAAAGCTCAAAAGTCAAACGAGAGGGAAATTTAAATAAGTAAAAGTTTTATCAAATCTTAAATAAAATTATGATAATTTACATAAATTTATATAAGGAAAATTAATGACTAATACCGAACTTGCTATTTTGTTGGGGATAATTGGATTGTTTGTTTTACCAGCTTTATTTTTTATCTATTACGCTTCAATAGCACAATCAATAAAAGATGATTTAAACAACACCAAAAAAGACGATAAAAAGTAAATTTTTAAGATATTAAGAAGCGAGTTCGAACGGATCTTACTCGCTGTGTCGATGTCAGAATTATTATATATATTTACTTAAAATAACATTAATTTTCTAAATATTTTTTAATTTTTTATAATGTTAAAACTTTTTTCAATAAATTCAAAGAAGTTTTTTAGCTTTTGATTGCTATTTAATGTTTCTTGGTATTTTCTGACATATTGCATAAAATCATTAAAATTCGTAATAAAATTATTCTTCATATTTCTACTTTTACAAATTTTAAAGAATAAATGAATCATTTCTAAAAAATCCACAACAAGAGATTTGCTCATCATGCTTTCTAAGGTATATGTATCGTCTTTAAATACAAAATTCTTTCTATAGGCACTTAATTGTTTATACATATATTTTCTTGTAGTTGTATCTAGTATTTTAATCAATATACAATTGCTATGGGCTGATAGATTTCTAAGCCATTTTGTACTATCTAGTCTGTCTTCAAGTTTTATATCTTTATTGTTTTGATTTTGTATTATTTTTCTATTGGTATCCTTTTGATAAAAAGTTAATAATTTTATAAAATTATTAAAGCTTATAATTTCTATTAAAACCCATATTGGCATTTGATTGTGATATTTTTGAACAAGAGCATAGTTGCCTCCACTGTGCAAATTAACTCCATTTAAGTAAGATTCTATAGTTTTTTGGGTATTTTGTCCCTCTTCAGAGTCTAAAAATCTTTCTATTATACTATATCCATCTTCATTGCTTTGATTAAAATCATTAAGCAATAGTGTCTTTGCTAAATGTTCTATAGCCAACGCCACATCCAATATAAAACTACGCAAAGCCACATCAATTTTAGATATTTCATACATATAAGCAAATTCTAAATCAACATAACGCCCCAAGTTATCTTTGTTGTAAATTTTTGCATAAGATTTAAGCTTGAAATAATAAGTTCTACTAGACAATATATCTTTAGCTTCATTCTGATTTATAATGTTAAATTGTATGCCTTTGGCTTCCATATGTTTTATTTGTTCATCTAGGGATAATTTTGGCTTCATTAAAACCTCCGAATTTAATTTTGTGTAATTATACAAAATTTTGAGTAAGTTACTTAGATTACTTCTCAAACTCCTGTATATTTTCCTTAGTTTTATTTAAAGAATTTAAAATCTCGGCAGACTTTGGCACAAATTCACTTTTGTAGTCTTTGTTTGTGCTTATTTTTTCTATTTCTTCTATCACCAGACGATTATCTTCTCTTAAGGCTTCTAAATATTCTTTCCTAGTGTAGCTTGGTGTATTTTCTCCTGTTATCCTTTGCAAATCCACAATATCTTTGTGAAGTAATTTGATTTTCTCATTTGTCTCCTCCATAGTCTTATCAATACCATTATAAAAATTGTTCATCCTTGTAATAAAACCGCTAAAACTCACATAATCTTCAATCTTAAATACCTCATTTGCTTTATTAGAATAAACCATATTTTCAGGTTCTATAAAGAGCTTCTTGTCTTGGGTGCTAATATAAAAACAAAGTGAATTTGCACTTGTTTTTTCAGCACTAATAATAAGTCCTTTATATTCTAAAATATCGTATTCTTTCTCATAATCAAGGGCTACAAGCTTTACAGCAGCATTAAAGGCTTGTTTAAGCGTTTCTTGCCTTGATTTATTTGCTTCGCTATCGTCATTTTTAAAAACAAGAAAATCTTTTGTTTTAGAAGTCTTATCGTTTAAGTTATGGATAAAATATTTACCTTTAAAATGTTCTTCTTTGTGCTGAGAAATAATATCTTTAAAAGTTTGTAATTTAGTGATTTCTTCTTTAAAAAAATTAAATTTAGATTGCAAATTTTTAAGTGTTTCTTCATTGTGATAAATTTGTCTTTGAAAATTATTATAAAGCATTTCTTCCTGCCTTAAATCATTGTTTAGTTGCACTTGCATTAGGATAAAAGGATTGCCTGTAGCCTCTGCTTTCATTTCTGCGGCATCTGCTGCTGAGCTTGTTATATCATCAAGAGTCCTTGTATCAGCCCCAGCACTTCTAAACTGCTCTATTGATTTTGCCTTGCTTTCAATAGTTTGCCACATTCTCGCATCATATGTTCTTTCAGTAGCATATCTAAATTCTTTTATTCTAAAATTTATTGGATCACGCATAAAAAGTTCATTGCCTTGTCTAATAACCCTACCACTTCTTTGTTCTAAATCACTAGGACGCCACGGACAATCTAAATGGTGTAAGGCAACGACTCTTTTTTGCACATTTGTCCCAGCTCCCATTTTTTGAGTTGATCCTATGAGAATCCTTGCTGTTCCTGAGTTCATATCTGCAAAAAGAGCAGCTTTTTGTAAATCAGTTTTTGCGTCGTGGATAAATCTTATTTCATTTTGTGGTATTCCCATATTTACAAGCTTTTTTAAAATATCACTATAGACATCAAAATTAGCTTTTTCGGCTAAGATTTCATCTAGGCTTTTGACTTCCTCTTCATCTTTTTCTAAAACTTCATTGATATTAACAAATTCCTCTTTTTCTATTTTTTGCTCTATTTCATTGGTGTTTGCAATCTCTTCTCGAGTTATTTTTTGAGAGTGCCTTTTTGGCGTTGATAAATCACAAAATATAAGCTGTGTGCCTTTGTCATTATTGTAGGCTTTATATTCTGCTAAGACATTTTGCACAAGCTTATTGACTTTAGAATCTACATAATCTTTAGCATTAGGATCGATAAGTCTAAAGTCAAGTCCAGCCTTTCTAGCGTCTGTGGTGCAAGCTAAAAGATTGTTTCTTCTAATATCTTTGTCTTGATTTTCCATTCTCCATACTATTGAGTCTTCGTTCCACATTCCATTTTCATCTTGAATGCCTATAAATTCAGCTATTTCATCGCTTCTAGGAGCAACAACATTAATAGGCTTATTATTATAAAGTTTTGGCACAAAGTCTTTTTGAAACTTCATAATATCAGCATTTGTAACAATATCAGCCACACTTTTATACATAGTTGCAAGCTCTGGGACATTTTTAAATTTATTAAATCTTGAAACAATTTTATAGTTTATGCCTGAACTATCAAGTTCCCAAGCACTTGTAACTTCACCAAAAGTTGAAGCCCACGAATCAAAAATATGTATTCTCTTTTCTTTCAAAACGCTAGGTTGTATGTAGCGTTGCAAAGTAAAAAGCTCTGTGATAGAGTTGCTTATTGGTGTGCCTGTTAAAAAATAAAGCTTATGATTGTTTTTGTGTAGATATTGTGTTTTGCAATACAAATCATAAGCTTTTTGAGAACCTTTTAAGTTACCAAGTCCACTAATATCGCCCATAGAAGTTGTAATAAGCAAATTTTTAAATTCGTGAGCTTCATCAACGATTAAGGTGTCAATCCCAAGCTCTGAAAAATCAATTGATTTTGATTTTTTATGCGAGGATTGTAAATCGGCAAGCTTTGCTTTGAAATTATCAATTCTTTTTTCAAGTTCTTTTACTGAGTATTTTTTGACATTATTATCGCTTTGCTTTGTTCTTAGAGTATATTCTAAAATTTCTATGTCTTGTTCGTATTGCTCTTTTTGAATTGAATAAGGAGCAGGCAAAAGTTTAAATTGAGAATGTGTCATAATGATTGCGTCATAATCATTTGCTGCAATTTTTGCAAAGAATTTTTCTCTATTGTCTTTTTTTAAGTCATTTTCACTAGGGGCTAAAATATTTGCTGAAGGGTAAGCACTATAAAATTCATCATTCCATTGTTTAGCTAAGTGGTTTGGCACAATAATAAGAGCCTTATTAATAAGCCCCATTCTTTTTTGCTCTATAATCGAACAAATTGCTACAAGAGTCTTACCAGCCCCTACTTGATGATCAAAAATTATGCTATTTTCTTGTATAGCTTTATATATTGCATTTTTTTGATGAACTCTAAGTTGTATATTTTTGTTTAAATTAGGTAAGATTAAATCTTTTCCATTATATTTTGGCTCCACATTAGTGTTAAATCTTTCGTTGTATATCTTTTCAAGATCGCTCCGCCTGTCAAAGTCCTTATAAATCCATTCTGCAAAGTCATTTTTGAGCTTTTCAAGCTTTATATTTGCTAAGGCTGTTTCTTTGGCGTTTAAGATTTGCTTTGTTTTATACTTTCCACTTGCACTATCATATTCCTCAACTTTATCATAAATTCTTATAGGATTTCGCTTAAGGGCGTGCAAAGCTAGCTCAAATGCTCCTATTCTTTCAGTAGCGCATAAAGAGCGAGTATAAACACTCAAACTTGCTCCAAAACCTGAAAAATTCCATTCCCCTGTTTTTTCATTGAAAAAAAGATCGTAATTTTCTTTTTGAATACTAAAAGTTTTTTCAAAAAATTCGCTATAGTATTTTAAAGGAATCCAAGATGTACCTAGTGATACTGATATATCAGAAGCCTTTAAGTCTTTTGGCAATATTTCTTTGAGGCTTTCAAGGTTTGGTATAAATTCGTTTTTTCCATCTTTAACAAGTCGCTCTACTTCTTTGTATTTAGCCTTTACATTACCTGAAAGATATTTTTGAGCTAAGATGTAAGAGTCATCGGTATGATTTTTAAAGATTAGCTTTTCTTCAAGAAGTTCTTGCAAAGTTTCATCAATAGGCTTAGCTAAATTATCTTTTAAAAATCCCAAATGAATACGCCCATATTGATTAATGCTTGCAATAAGTGCTTCTTTTGGAGTTTGTAAATTTAGCACAGGCTGAGCTGATATAGTTCTTTTGTAAAAAATGTCTGATTTTGTAGCACTAGGAGCAATTGGGCTAATACCTTCTTTCAAAGCTACACTCTTAGAAATTCCTGCATTATAATTTTTTTCAAGTGCTAAAATCTTATTTGCCTCTATATCTTCCCTAAATGCTCTTTTGTTTGAATCCTTATTTAAAAAGCCTTCAGTTTTTACAAAGCTATCATAAAGCTCATTGAGTTTATTTCTATGAATTTTGAGTTCATCATCGCTTAAATCTGATTTTTCAAGCTCTATAAGTGTGTTAAATTGATCTCTTAAAGCGACAAGTTTAATAATTCTTCTTTTGTCGTGTTCGTTAAGATGTGGTTTTTTAATCATATATTCACTACTAAAGCCTGAAAGTTTAAAATAAACTTCATTGTTATATACAAAATAATTGTAATCTTTGATTGTATTTAACTTATACTTCATATACTCACAATCAGAATTTTGCTCATTAATAATGATAATTTCATCTTGTATGATTGTGGGGCTATATTTATATATGTTCTTAGGTAATGAGTTTATAAATTGATTTAAAGCAGTTTCTAAATTTCTCCCATCATCAACGCACTCCAAAGAAAATCCAAATTGCGAATTAACAAGCTTCATTTTTCCAAGTATATTTTGAGGATTTGCTTTGTAATACTCATTTATTTTGAAATTCTTTGCTTCATTTTCACTGAATCCATTTTTTAAGCATAGTTCATCAATATTTTCAAAATATGATTTGCTTTCAAGCCACTTTTTACTTATGTTTTCATTTTTTCCTTTTTTGAAAAAAACAATATCGCTTGTAACTTCAGTATTTGCAATTTTGCTAAACATTGTGTTAGGAAGTCTAATGGCACCTAAAAAAGTAGCTTTTTGATCGATAAATTCCCTAACCGCCTCATTTTTAGAGTCTAAAAAATACCTTGATACTACAAAAGCAGCAATACCATCTTCTTTAAGATTATCAATGCTTTTAGCTAAAAAATAATTATGCACGCTTAGTTTGTTAAGTTCGTAATTTGTTATGTCTATGATTTTCTTTTGTCCAAAAGGAGGATTTCCAATAAATGCGTCAAATTTTTTGATAAAATTAAAATTCTCAAAGCCGTGATTTCTTATATCTTGATTTGGATACAGCTTTTGAAGCAATCTCGCACTAATGTTATCAAGTTCTATGCAAGTGAAATTGTAATTTGAAGCATAATTTTTTGCATAGGCTAAAAAATTACCTATCCCTGCACTTGGTTCAAATATGTTTTTATCTTCACTTGTATTAAAACCCATTGTATCTAACCCCTTATAAATTGTATCAATTACAATTTTGGGTGTATAAAAAGCGTCTTGTGTTGAGTTTCTTGCAGCTTTATATTCTTCATCATCAAGTAGATCAACAAGCTCTTTGTATTCTTTTTGCCACTCTTTATTATAAGGATCAAACGCTGATGAAATACCTCCCCAGCCTGAAAACTTACTCAAAACCTCTTGTTCTTCTTTTGTAGCTGGGCGGTTGTCTTCGTTTTCTAATGTTTTTAATAAAGTGATAGCTTGAATATTTTTTCTAAATTTATCTTTTAAAGAGCCTAAGTTTGGCTCTTCATTTGTGCTAAAGTCTATTTTGTTGTTTGTATGATTGTTCTTGCTTGTTTGTAAAAGTTCTCTATGTTCTTTTTCAATACTAGTGGATTGTCTTGTTCCTGTATTGCCCTCAAGTTCTCCTGCATTGGCTTGAGCTGCAAATAAATCCTGTCCATCATCATACAAATTTGATTGTCTAAGACTTTTATTTTCTCCGCTTGTGGCTCTTGTGAATTCTCTAGGATTTGTATCTCCTCGATTTTTTGTGCTATGAAAGGATTGTTCTTCACTTCCTGATCGATCTGATCGATAGCCTTGTGTATTAAGTCTATTTTCTCCGCTTGCGTCAATTCTTCTTGCACTAAAGCTAGCTTCTCTTCTCTCAAGCTTTGATTTAAAATCGGTGTTGAGAGCTTTGGTTTCTTCGTTAAATAGAACTCTTGATCTACCCCAAAAACTTCTAATATCTCCATTTGTGTCATTCCTTGATTGAATCTTGTTTGTGCTTCCTTGCTCGTTAAAATTTTTAGCTCCATTTGTGTTTGTGGAAGTGCTAGGCTGTGAAGCTGTGAAGCGTCCAGCATTTTCATTGTCTTGGGATAAAGGCTTATCCATCGCTCTATAATCTTGAGTTCGTGAGTGTCTATTTTCTTGTCTATATACCATTGAGAAAGCGTTCTGTAAGTCACTTCGCTCAGTTGTGTTTTGAGATAACTTAGATTTGCTTGCATTGTCTATCCTTTCATCTTTTTGTATTTTTCCTTGAGTGAGTTCTAAATTAGGTTGAAATTCGCCAAATTCATCAATCACAAACAGCATTAAATCATCATTTTTAATCTTTGTCATTATATCCCTTAATAATAAATTTTCATTAGCCACCCTTTCTAATATTAGATAATGATACTATATATCATTTATTCTTAATACTAGATAAATGCGTTTTTATTTATTTTTTAAAATCGGCTCACCTTTTTTATCTGCCATACATATGAATTTACAACCTTCTTGATAACGAGAGCAACCGTAGAAAAAGCCTTTTTGCCCTTTTCTTTTGATTAAAAATCCATCACATTCAGGGCATTTTATCCGTTTTGCACCCGCAATAGAAAAATTACCATTTTTAATCTTTTCAATTTCCGTGCTTATAGATGTATAAACGCTTTTTATAAAGGCTTCTTTGGTTGTTTCGCCTTTTTCGATAGCTTTTTGATATTCAAACCATAAAGCTGTCATATCAGGGCGAGAAAGTATTGGTGTAACAAATTTAATCAAATCTTTACCTTTTGGAGTTGATTTGATAACTTGCTTTTTATCATTGCTGACTTCAATATAGCCTTGTTTTATGAGTTTTTCTATCATATCACTACGAGTAGCAGGCGTTCCTATACCACCACTTTCGCCTTTTTTGTCTTTGTCTTTTTCTAGTAAAAGCTTTTTAATTCTTTCATTTTCAACATATTTAGCTACAGAGTTCAAATCTTTTAAAAGTGTAGTCATTGTATATAAAGGACGAGGCTTTGTTTGTAATTTTTTAATTTCGACTTGTTCTATATTTGCTAAATCACCATTTTTAAGCAAATTTATATCAAATTTAATTTCATCTTCTACATTTTCTTCATCACTTATATGGCTAAAAAAAGCTTTAAATCCAGCTTTAAGTGTTTTAGAAAAACTTGCTCCAAATTCTAATTCATTGATTTTAAAATTAAGTGAGTAAGCTATAAACTCTCTAGGTTCGTAAAATTGCATTAAAAAACGCTTGCAAATAAGTGTATAAATGGCTTTTTCTTCACTACTTAATTTATCTAAACTCAATCTTGTTTCAGTAGGCACTATACCATAGTGAGCACTTAATTTGCTATCATCAAATGCTTTTGATTTAATGCCAAGATTTACATTTGTATAGCCTATATCTTCACTAAAATTTGCTTGAAGTGCTTGAATAATTTTTGAAGCTTCTTTGTATAAGGTTTCAGGTAAATATTGACAATCTGATCGATTGTAGCTAATGGCTTTATGTTTTTCTCTAAGGCTTTGTGTTATTTGTAATGTTTTGGCAGCAGAATATCCTAAAGTTTTGCTTGCTTCAGCTTGCAAAGTTAAAAGATTATAAGGTAAAGGGGGATATTCTTTTTTGTTTTGCGAGCTAATGTTTAAAATGGCTTGCTTGCCCTCACAAGTTGTTTTGATTGCATTTGCCTTGTTTATATCCGTAATTTTTTCTTCTGACTTCACTTTCAAGGTAGTTTTAATCTTGATATTATGTATATTCATTTGAGCATTTAAAACATAATAATCAATGCTTTTAAATCCATCATTTTCTAAATCTCTTGCCACAATAAGCCCCAAAATTGGAGTTTGAACTCTACCAACTGTGATCGCTCCCTTTTCGCCACCCTTAGCACGATTTGCTAAAGTATAAGCACGAGTAAGATTTAATCCTACAATCCAATCAGCAAAGCTTCTTGCAAATCCTCTTTCACTCATACCTTTAAATTCGCTATTTAAACGCATATTTGCAATTTCTTTTTTTACTGCACTAGGCGTAATGTCATTAATCAAACAACGCCAAACAGGTTTTTGAGTTTTTGAATACATTAAAATTTCATCCACAAGTATTTGTCCCTCATCATCTGCGTCCCCACAATGCACAATTTGCTTTATTTTTTCATTTTTGATAAGCCTTAAAATGACTTTGAGCTGATTTTCTTTATCTTCTATAGCTTTGTGTTTAAAATCCTTAATGACAATAGGCAAGTCTTCAAAACGCCAAATTTTATATTTTTCATCATATTCGTGAGGCTCTAAAAGTCGCATTATATGCCCATAAGCCCAAGTAATGTAGTCGTTTCCTCTTTGTATATAACCACAATTTTTAGGTAAAGTGTTATTATACTCCCCATTTAATCCCTCAGCAATAGCCTTAGCTAAATCAGGTTTTTCTGCTATAAAGAGCCTCATTATTTACTCCTTGTTCTTTTTAGCTAATTTCTTTTCCATAATCTTTTCATAGTCTAGTTTCTTGTTATAAACTGGTGTTTTTTGGATGCGTTTAACTTGCAACTCTTCTTCGCTAAAAAGTTTTGGCTCATTTTTGTCTTCATCGTAAAAATCGCTATGTATTTGTGGATTCATTGTAGCTCCTTATAAAATATTGATATAATATTGAAAAAATATCTTTAAAATATTTAAAAAATATTTTTACAATATTTTAAAGATATTGAAACGCCCTATAAAAAAGGGCGTTTAGATTTAAGCCATTTCTATTTCATCTTTTTTCTTGGCTTGAGTTTCTTTTTGAGGTAATTCATTTTCAAGTTCTTTGCTTACTGAATTTTGAACCTCCTGAGCACCCTTTTTAAGATCGGCTTCAGATTTTATTTCTATGCCGCTATTTGATATAACTGCTATATATCCGGGACCCTTTTCTTTTAAGGCAGCTTGTAGCTCATCGTTTTTTAGTGTAGCTCTGCCTTCTACATATGAAAGCACTTCACTATTTTGATCTTTTTGCCAATCTCTCGCACTTAATCCTTGAGTAAAGCTTCTTCCAGCTTCAGTCTTTTCATTAAATGCATAAAAAGTTTTACCCTCTTCAGTAACAACAGGATTGATATATACAAATGTGCTTGCATCTTTTGGTGTCTTTGTAGGACGCAAGGTTATTGTGCCTGTTTCTTTATTTTTATTGATATAGAAATTTTCCCATTTTCCATATTGTTTAAAAGAGGCACTTACATTGCCAGCACCCATACCTTCTACAGCTGCAGCATCGTGTATGATGTTAAGAGCAGCTGTTTTTGGCTCTCTTTGTTTAGTTTCTCCATCTTTGGTTACATAATTTAAAGCCGAATTTGTAACCAAAACAATATTTTGATATTGTGAATTGTCTAATTTTGCTAACGCCATTTTTTATATCCTTTTTAAAAAATTTTTTAGGGATTTAAATCCAACTCATTTTTGCATGTTGTTTAAGCTTTATATAATTTCATTTCTACTCCTTTATTGTGATATGTAGCCTATCTTTATCATTGTCTATACTAGCATTTGATTTTGGTAAACTTAAAATAAGATTATTAGCTTCATCTTTTTTTACTGCTATGCCATTAATTCTTTGTGAGAGAGAACGCATTTTATTTTCTATTTCTTGATATTCTTGATATTTTAAATAAGTCAAAGCACTTAAAACACCAAAAAGTATCCCAAATACCCCAAAGCAAAAGAGTAAAGCAAAGGCAAAGTGTTTTAGTTTTTTGCTTGTCAATTCAAAATTATAGGCAAGTTCCTTGAAGCCATCTTTTGATAAATCTATTTCTTTGCTTAGCTCTTTAGAAAAAATTTGTGCTTTATCCTTTTGATCTATATAAAGATTATCCAAAAGCTCATTTTGTCTTTGAATAAAAAGTTTTAAAATTTCGTTATAGACAGGCAAGCTTGAATCAAGGGCTTTTCTAAGATTGTTTTCAAAATTATCTATTCTTTCCTTTGAGCTTCTAATTAAATTTCTAAATTTTTTTTCAAATTCTTGTGTTTTTTTGATATATTCTTTACTTTCAAAGAATTTAATTAAATCATAAAGTTCGCTTAAATTTTGTTTTAAAAGCAGCGTCCTATTAATTAAGGCTCTGTCTTGATCGCTGATATTTTCGCCAAAATACTCCATAATTTTTAATGTTTTTTCATCAAGAGCAACGAGAAGCTTTTGAAAATCTATTAATAAGCCCTTAGTTTCTTCATCAAGTTGTATATTTTCAAGTCTTGTAGCCTTTTCATCTAAATTTTTTAAAAGTTCGCCTTGTTCGTTGAGCAAGGTTTTTAAATTAACAGGCTTATCAGGATCAAGAGGCTCAAAAATTTGAGCCTTATTTTCTTGCTTAGGGCTTACTTGAGTAGCTACGATAACTTCTTGAATAATTTCGTTATCTTGTTTTTCTAGTTCTTGCCCTATTATATCATTATAAAGATGTGTATCATCAAGAGTGTTTTCACTCAAATTTTCAGCCTCATCAAGATAGCCTTCAATTCCAGCAGCTATATCATATTCTTCGCTCATTATTTGCCTTCATTAATCCAGCAATCTTTTTTGATGGGAATTTTTTTATAATAAACAATCTCTTGTTTGTTAAAGCCTATTTTAATGCTCTCTGTAGTCCTTTCATTGTTTGCTAGAGTATCAAATTCTTGTTTGGATACTTTTTGTTTTGTGTAGCCATTAAGCCAATCACTTTCTTCATAAAATGTAGAATTGCAAGTATATTTAAGATTGTAGTTTGTATAGCTACTTTGAGAAAGCAATGCACACGCTTGTGTAGGCTGAGGATTTGTTCTATATCCATAAATATTTACTTTTCGACAAGTCCTATCGCTCCCACTTCCCTCGCAAACTTCTATAACTCTTAAAATCACTTTTTCAGCTCTACTATTGAGCAAATCTATCGAGCATTCACCATCTAAATTCGGTAAAATATCATTTACATATTTACTCATTTCTATATCATCGCTTGAGCTCGTAGGACAAAGTTTTAAAAAATCTTTTCTTGCTTGTATGGTTTTCCACGGCTTTTTAAACTTTATTGAAAAATATCTAGCAATAGCAGCACTGCATTCAGGTGGTTTAACAGGACTTGCCAAGCAAAGCATAGCTTCGCAAGCACTTGCTTCATCGCCTTTTAAATACTCAAGCTCTATAGCTTTTATGCTAGAAATCATTAAAAATAAACCTGCAAATAATGTAAATAACTTCTTTTTCATTATTTATCTCCTTGTGTTTGGTTGAAAAATAAAAGATTGACTGTGTTAATATCTCGTTCTATGGGATCAACATCTTGAAGCTCAATTAAAGCTTTTACTTGATTTTTTCGTAGGTATTTCTCATACTCTTTAATTAAGTCTTTTTTGCCTACAATAATGATTTTAGTAGCATTGTGGGCGAGTAAAAATACTTTTACCATTTGCTCGTTTCTAAGCAACTCACCATTTTCTTTAGTAGCATTAATGTGATAAGTCCAATTAAAGCTACTTAAAAAAGAATCTTTAGGCACAAAGTTGTATTGTCTTTCAAGCAAAGCATTGTTAATTGATTGAGCTGAATTATCATCAAGCTCTTTTGGCTTTTTTGCCGCACATCCAGCGATAAATAAACTTATCGCAACTGCAAATGTTAAATAATGTTTATGAAACATTTTTTTCTCCTTTCAAATTTGATTTGTGTATCGGTATTAAAACATTACATTCCCCAGATAAAATAGCGTTTTCAAGTTCTTTTCTATTTGGTATGCCTTTGATCTTAGCAAGGCTTGGGGATACAGCTTTAAACTTATCCATAAAATAAGAGTCATTGTAATAAAACGCCTTATTGCAAAATATAGGTTTGCCACTATCTATAGTAATAAGTTCTTTTTCAAAAGGCATTTCTCTAAGCTCTTGAGGTAGCATTAATGCCCTATGTGTTTGGCTTGTGCTTGTGCTACCTCCACCATTTGCACCTTGATTAATGCTTCTTGAGGTTTGACTAACCGTTTTATTGCCTAATGTTTTACTTAGCTCTTCAGCGTCTTTTTCTTCTCTAGGAGCGTAAAAGATTTGGCAAGCGTGGTTAGTAAGTAAAGTTTCAGCACCTTCATTTCCATATCCTAAAGGTGGAGGTGTCCTAAGTTGCGATTTGCTTTGATAAATCATTAAAGAACGCAAATTGTATCCTGCTATAAACGAAACAGAGGTTTGATAAATTTGAATTTGTCCAGGTGCTGTAAATTCATCCATTACTAGCAAGCAGGCATATTTTAAAGCGTCATTTTGTTGTGGTAGCTCTTTTGTGTTTAATAGTATGAGCTGACTCCAAAAAATATTTAAGATAAATCTAGCATTGTTAAGCTGATCAGGAGTTATGCCTATGTAAATAGTCATTTTTTCCTTGCGTAAATTTCTTAAATCGAAATCACTTGTTTGCGTAGCAAGGCGTAAAGTTTCACCCTCAAAAGGTGAAAGCGGAGCATTAAAGCTTGACATTACACCGCTTTTTGTATTAGCCGAATCAATTTGTATATAAGTGCTTATTCTTCTTTTAGTGATTTCTCCTAAGATTTTTATCTCATCAAGAAGCTTATAAGTTTCTTCAAATCCAACCGCAAGCTTATTATTTGTATGAGGATCGATGATTTCAAACCCCTTGCTAAGCTGTAAAATGCCATAAAAATTAAATTCTACTTCTAAACCATAAGCTTCTAAGAAAAGCTCACCTTTTTCACTCATTGTTAAATCTTTGTAAAGATAACAAAGCCCTATAAAAAGGTTTTGTGCTTGCTGTGAAAAGAATTTGCTTGTATCATCGTTGCCTAAAGGATAAATGATATTTGCTAAGTCCATAAGCTGAGAATCAGCATTTTCACTATCTGCCATATCAATATAAGTAAAAGGATTGTAGCGGTGCGTTCTTGTGCTAAATGGATTAAACAAAAAAACTTTATTTCCTAGTTTCTCGGCTCTATATTTGCTTGTATAATCAAAGCATTCTTGTTTAATATCTTGCACGACTGCTGATTCTTGCCAATGGAGCAAATTTGGTATAACTATACCCACTCCTTTACCGCTTCTTGTTGGTGCTCCTAAAGCAACGAATTGCTGTCCTCCAAATTGCAAGAATTTTTTACCATATTTGCCTATGATTATGCCTCTTTTTACGAAATTGTTTTTATCTCCAAAAAGCCCCATTTTGCGAATTTCACTAAAATTCGCAAAACGAGCTTCTCCAAATAGACTTTCTTTGTTTTTGAAAAGAATAAGCAAGACTAAACACAAAACACCAAAAAGACAAATGAATGAGGCTAAGCCTATGCTTTGCCAAGTTTTTGGGTAATTTTTACTCAAAGCTTCAAAAATAAAATTAAAATGCCACAATTCAAAGAACTTAAAAAAGCCTACCTTATTTAAGATAAGCACTAAAGCACCACTTAAAACATAAGCTCCTATGAGAGCTAAAATCGATAAAATACTTATAAATACAAGCTTTTTTGATTTATCATCACTCATTTTTCAAATCCTTTATCTAAACTTTTATTTGGTGTGTTTTTGCCAATTTTTGTGCTTGCTTGTTTAGTTTCAGCTATAAGCTTTGCAAGCTGAGCTTCCTTTGAATTTTCTTGACTTTGTGGCTTAGCTTGTGTTATACTATCACTGTTGGCGGATTTGCGAAAATTGAAGTCGTTAAATATGGAATGATAGGGATGACTACGCCTATCCTCTTCCGCCATTCTCTGCCCTTGTTCTGTCTTGCTATGAATTGTTAAAAGCCTATTTTGTTCATTGTATTCTCTACTTCCATAAGCTAAAGTATTTCCATCATTTGCCTTTGCTTTCCAAGTGTAGTCATTGTTTTTTTGATTATATTCAGCCTCCACATTCTTAGCCACCTTAGGAAAGCTTAAAAGCTCTTCAGTTGTTACCATACCTCTTAATTTTGGATTATCAAGGTGCTTTTTAACTTCTTTTTCCATAAACTCTTTATCGACCTTGATTTGCCCTACATTGCTTTTTACACTTGTATGTGATTTTTCATCATTTAAAACCTTATACATTTGTGAGCTCTCTTTTTTGCTTTGTCTATCCCAAGCTATATCTTTTAAAACTTGGATAACCTTTTCACATTTTTCAATGTTTTCTTTAGCATTTTTTACATAGTTTTCTAGTTCTAAAATTTTGTTTTGGAGTTCTTGTTTTTCTTTATCACTCACGATGAGCTTCCTTAAAATAAATTTCGCTTATGCGTCTTTTGCCGTGATGGGCGTAAATATGCACGATAACATCGATGAGATCGGTAAGCATTTTTTGAATAATGTCAAAAGGCACGCATTGCCCTTGTGGATTTTGTAAAATCATCATTGCAAGGCGTTTGAAAGCGTCTTTGCTACTTCCTGCGTGGCAAGAGGTAATACTTCCTCCGTGTCCGCTACTTAAAACATTGATGAAATCATAAGTTTCAGCACCTCTTAGCTCGGCTAAAAGTATCCTGTCAGGTTTCATTCTAAGGCAAGATTTTAAAAGCGTAGCCGAGTTTAAAAAATCAACACTTTTTGCTTCACTTGGATAAAAAAGCTGGACGAAGTTTTTGTGTTCGTAAAATTTGATTTCTTCAACATCCTCAATAGTGATAATTCGTTCATCAACTGGGATAAAATCAATCAAACTTTTCATAAAGGTAGTTTTACCACTGCCTGTTTCTCCACAAATAACTACATTTTTTCCAAATCCAACAGCCTTAGCAATAAAATTTTTATAATCACCTTTATTGTAAAGCTCTAAAAGTTCTTTATCTTTTGGGCTTATAGCGTTATTATCTTTATGCTCTACATTTTCAAATAAACCACTTTTTTCGTGATCATCGATTGTAAAGCGACGCTGTGAAGGTTTTCTTATAGTGATAGAAATTCGTTCTTTTTTTGTGGCAGGTGGCATAACAATTTGCACACGCTCGCCATTTACTAAAATACAACTTAATATAGGGCGTGCTTTGTCTATTTGATCTTCTTTATAACTTGCTGCAGCTGCAGCAAAAGCCTTTGCACCCTCAAAATTAAGATTTGTATCCTCACTTTCCCAAATGCCATTAGCATTTTCAAACCAAATTTTATTTTCTCCGTTATAACAAATTTCATTGATAAGAGGATTTGCTAAATATTTTCCAAAATACGATGAAGAGTATTTTTGTAAAGAAATTGACATTATCTTTTCCTTCTAAGCTTATATACTTTTGAAAAATCAATATCTTTATTAACATAAACACCAACCAAATCCCCTTGATTTTTGTATAAAGTAGGCTTTATATCAATCATTTTTTCAAGTGCAGTGTTTGCTATTTCGCTAGCTTGTTCCCTTGTGTTTTCAGTAAAATTATAATAATTTGTGGTATTATTGCCACTTTTCTTAGAAAGTTCACTTGCTAAAATAGCGAGGCTATCATCAATAACACTTAATAAAACTGCAGCTCCAAAACGCTTCATATAATGATGATTTACATAGCCTTCGACCCCAGCAGCACCTAAAGGATCAGTTGCTCCTGAAAATACTGGTATAACGATATTATAAGGCGTTCTAATTTCTTGCCAAATGACAAAAAGTCTTGTGCTTCCATCGTTTAGCTCCCCACCACTATAAGCACCTGTGATAACACTTCCTTTTTCTATAAGCAAAGTATGTCCATTGCTTGAATAAATATCATTGCTTACTACACAAGAAATTCCGCCCTTTATTTCACTTATAAGCCTAGTTTGCAAAGCACAACCTATATAAGTGCCTTTTGGCAAAAGTAGGCTTGGATTAAACTGAGAAAAACTTGCTGCAGTAGGTGTGAATACTTCCCCTGTGTTTGAATTTGTATTTGAGCTTATTTGATTGTTTGAGCCTGTTGCTCCATTTTGCCCAAATTCAAGCAAGGTTTGAGGTTTTGAAGCAAAATTGGCACCATTATTTGCACTATCGCTTGCATAAGGACTGCCACTTTGTCCTGAATCGCTAGAGCTTGCTATTACAGCAGTGCCTATGCCTTTAATGATTCTAGGCTTTGGCAAGGACTTTTCTGCTAACATAGGCTCTAATGTGGTTGTATTTGCTTGACTTGGTAAAGTTTGAGGAGTTTGTGCTAAATCAAGCAAATTCTTTTCTTGTGAATCGTTTGTGAGGATAAAATCTCTATTATTTTTTACAGAATCACTTAAATTTATATTTGTGTTTTCTTTTTGGGTATTTTGTTGTTCTTCTGCTTTGCCTAGTGAGCTTAAAGTCCAAAGAATAATAAGAAAAAATAATAAAGCACCCAATGCAAACAAAGCATAAGAGATTAATTTTTTATTATTTTTTGAGCTTAGCTCAAGTAAAACATTCTCATTTTGTGAATTTTGTTGATTTTCACTCATTATTTTGCCTTTGCTCAAGCATTTTAAAAGCTTTTTGCGTCTCGCTTTCTATTTCTTGGCGTTTTTGAGATTTTTCATCTAAAAGCACTCTTTCTACTTCTTCATCATTAGAAGTTTGAGGCGTTGATCTTAAAGGATTTTTGGCATAGCCTTTATTAAAAATTCCAACGACTTTATCTCCACTACGAAGTAAAATTTGTGGTAATACTTTGTGAATGACTAATACATCATAATTACCATCTTTTTTAATGTGTGAATTAAGTATAGATTCTTGTTTGTTTTCATAGGCAAAAACAGCAGGGAAGCTTTTTGTATTGTCAAAACCAAGATAAGTAAAAACTCCATCATCATAAGCAAAATTTGGGGTAATGTCTTCACTTCCTTTATTGACTTTCATATAAAAATCCCAATTTCTAGGCACTGATACCCTATTAAGTGAGCTATCAAGCTTATCTTGTTCGATTTGCTCATCAAGCTTTTTTTGAAGCTCGTTTATATTTGCAAGCTCTCTATCAGGGTATGAAAAGCTGAGTTTATAAATTTTTGATTTAGAATTAAGCACCAAATCAAAAACATACATATTCATATTTGTGGTTACTATAAGGTTCGTTTTCCAAGTTGCAGGTGTTGGATCAACGACAATTTCGCTTATTGCATTGCCTTCTTCTGGATTTTCGCTATGCACAAATTTAGTTGTATAAGCCTTTGGTTTTATAAAAAGTAAATTTGCACGATCAATAAGCTCCCAACCCTCGCTAAAGCCTGTTGAAATGGTAATAATTCTTTCATCTTTGCTAAACTCCACCACGCTAACATATCCATTAGCTGCAGCAATTTGAAAAACATCATTGGCATTAAACACAGCATAAGTGATTTTTTTGTCATACTTGCTTAATTTTGGCAGGCTTAAAGCATAAGCCTGATTTATAAAAACACCAAAATACAAAATAAGTGTCAATGATTTGAGTAGCTTTTTCATCTTGTAATTTCCTCATCTATCCTATAATTTGTTACTTTAAATCCTAAAGGATTTAAAAGTCTATTTTCTTCATTTACCTGAGCGGTTTGGTATTCATAGCTTAAAGTAATAACCTTAGTGGCGATACTTTCAGCCTTTGAATTTTTGTTTATTGTTTTAAGATTGATTCTTGCGGTTGCTGTTTTTGCTCCATTACTTTCATTTAAAACTATGCTTAAAATTTGCACTTCTACCTGAAAATTATTTCCTAGTTTCGCATCTCTTGGATTGTCGCCTGAATAAATAGCTCTATATGCTTCTGCAATTTGTGGGGTTGAAAGGAGTTGGACAAAAATATAGTCTTGATTAAGCATATCATAGTAATACCCTTCTCTAGCTTTAATGTATTGTGATACAAAATGCTTGTCTAAAGCTTCAATAGAAGTTATTTGTTCCTCATCAAGCGTAGTTAAAATATCTACCATTCCTGTGGTGTTATCTACCCTGATAACATAAGGCTCAACGCTTTTAAGTGGAGTAAGCAATAACACTGCTACAATACTTAAAATTGCCACAAATATGCTTACAAAAGCTACAAGCCAAGCTCTTTTATTGCTTTGCTCTATCAAATAACGCACAGAGCTTTCAAAATCGATAGCTTCCTTATACATACTTTCTCCTTATTCGCCTAGCTGTCTTTGGATTTCAGCCGAGTTGATAGGAATTAAATTCCCATCATCTTTAAAAAGTTCCTCATATTTTGAAAGGCTTTTTTGCTCATCAATGCTTTGTTTGTGTTTTGCAGAACAAGCTTGAAAAAGTAAAAATGTCATAAAAACTCCTATTAAAATACTTGATTTAGTTTTCATTGATATGTTCTCCTTGTTGAAAATGTGCTGGATTGAAATTATCCAAATCAGAGCAAGAAACTAATATTTCATACTCTTTAAGTTCTTTTGCAAGCCTTTCATTTTCATCTTTAAGCGATGAATTTTCAGCTTCAAGAGTTGCGATTCTTTCACCAAGAGTAGTAGCAAAATGTGAATTTGGTGTATTTTTTCTACACTCTTCAAGTTCTTGCAATACAGAGCTTAGTCTATCTGCAAGGAGTGAAATTACATTGCACAAATCTTGCCTTAACCATTCGTTGTTTTTTTGCTTTAAAAGCTTTTCAGCATTGATTTTCATAAGCCTTTACCTTTCTTTGTTTAAATTTTTATCCAAGTCTTTTTTAACTTGTTTTTCACTAATAGTTTTTACTTCAGCTCTTATGTTTGCAAGCTTTTCTTCTTTGTTTGTTTCTTGACTTTTTGGCGTGTTTTGTATCGCCTCAAGACCTTTATAATACTCTGCTACTTTTGGATTTTTAAACTCCATTCTTTGATTAAGATTTCTATCAGAATAGAATGTTATAATTTGACTATCAGAGGGGGATAGTGGCGTATTCGAGTGACCCTCTCCTCTGATTCTATCTATAACTGTTCTAAATCTCACACCTTCATCATTTTGCCATTCATAAACGCTTGCTGTTTCGTTATCTTTATAAGGTTCTTTAAATTGTGCTTTATAAATTCTTATAGATTTTCCTAAGTTTAAAAGCTCTTCAACTTTTATCTCGCCATTACTTCCTTTTTTCAAATGAAGTTTAATGTGTTCTGCACCAGCTCCTTTATCTCTTCTTTCGTTATGCCAACCCTTAACATAATAGGTTAATTCAGCGATTACAGCATCTTCAATAAGCTCGATATCTGTTTTTATGGCTGTAGCCTTTTTCTCGTTGAAAGTTACATTATAAATCCCACGAAGTTCTTTTTTATCTTCCATTTCAACCATTTCTTGCTTTTGATAAAAGATTTTTAGCAGCACTTGCAGCACCTGCTAAACCACCTGTAGCTTTATTTGCAGCAAAAGACATTGCTTTTTTGGCTGCAAATCCAGCAATCCCTGTCATACCTCCTCTGCTTTCTGCTTTTCTAGCAGAACCTGAGAATGCTCCTAAAGCAAGCTTGCCAGCCCCTCTAGCTGTCATACCTGCTCCTTTTCCAGCACTTCCTGCAAATGATTGTAAGCCACTTGCAGAGGCTGAGTCTAAAGTAACTTGAGCTAGGTTAGAAGCAAGAGATTTAATTACTCCTATACAAGTAACTAAAATGCCTGAAATAAGAATAGGCTGCAAGATACTTGCTACAAGGCTATCTTCCACGACTTTAACATCACCATATAAAGCAGCCATATGCTTGATAAGAAAATCAGCAAAACAGCTCATAAAAATAAGCAAAAATACATTTGAGATAAACATATTCATCCATTGCACAAAAACTTGTTTGGTGTTTTCATACATAAAGCAAAATAAAGCTAAAGGTAAGGCAATAATTAAAAAAGTATTTGTAATAGAAGTCGCAATGATAGTAAAAGCAAAGGTAATGATAAGCCCTAGAAATGATAAAACCATAACAAGAATAATTAGTCCATTTGTTATAGCTAAAAAAGGATTGATAGTTTCATTACTTTCTATGACAGCCTGCAATGATTTTCCAAAGCTTACACAAATTTGATCAAGCTGAGCGTAAAATTGCGATCCTCCACCAGCCCAAGCATAAATTCCATCAAGGGCTGATATAGCAGAGTTAAGCCAGCCATTGACATTTAGGATAAAGGTAAGTATCAAAAGCTTTCTTGCTATATCCCATACAAGCTCTCTTATTGGATCTTGTGATTTTCCAGCCATAGTTTGATAGCCTTTATACATAATGCTTAAAACAATAAGTATGCTTACTATGCTTTGAAGTTGAATAAATTTGTCATTCAAAGAAGCATTTTGGATTGTTGCAAAAATGTTTTCGACTATCTTGCCTATGCCTTGAAAAATATTCATTTTTTACCTTATTAATCCAAACCTAAAGCTTGAATAGTGTCATAGCTGGTATTTGAAGCCCTTTTAGAAAAGAGTTGTTGAGCTTGTTCTTCTCTAATGGCTCTTTGTTTTTCATATTGTGCGTTTTGTAGGTTGATATTTGATTGAATCATTTGTATTTTAAGTCCTTCTGAAGCTATGGCGTTTGCTATATCTTGAGCTTCTTTAATATCTTGAGTTTTTCTTAGTTTTTGATCCAAATCAGCTAAGTTTTGATTTATGGTATTGAGTTGTTTTTGAGATTGATCAAGGTTTTGCTCTTGAGCTACATAAGTAAGCATATCAACCATACACAAGGATTTTTGTTCTTGATTGCTTATATTTTCGCAACGATCAAAAAGTGTGTATTTTTTATAAGCGTCTTTTAACTCTCCTTTGATAAAAGACATAGGATCGCTTAAAACTTTATTGTTAAAGTCTTGTATGTTTGTATATGCCCTACCAAAATCAGAATAAATTTGCTTTAAATCTCTAAGCGAGGATATTGATGATTTTACCCCTGTTAAACTATTAAGCTCATCACTATAGGCTTGTAATTGTTTTTTATAATGAGTTATTGTATCCGCCCATCGTGTAGCTTCTTTTACCCATTCGGCTATTTGTTTGGCATTTTGAACCTGCATTTGCGTATTTGCGGCAGCATCAATTACAGGAATGCCTGCAGCTAAAGCTTGATTTGACACAAGAAAAAAAGAAATTAATATAACAATTTTCTTGGTATAAAGGCTTATTGGTTTTTTTGTTCTTTGACAAGATGGGGCTTTATCGTGGCTATAAAAAGAATTTGTTTTCATTATTTACCTTTCAAAATTTGATTTTTGGTTTATGTTTTCTTGTTTCCTATGTTATTTGGTTTCCCTTGAAGCAAACTTGACATTCAAAAGCTCATTTTCTTTTTTCTCTTTTTTCATCTTGGCTACACCTACTGAGTAGTGCAATGAAAGTTCTTTTCTATTGTGCCAATCATTTATATCTATCTTAACTGAGAAATCATAAGGAGGGATATTTGGGGTAAGCAAAGCCATAAGCTCATTGATATAGTCATTTGGAGAATATACGCCTTGTTTGCGAATTTTTGGTAAAACTTCATCTGAAATCCAACGCCTAAAAGGCTTAGCCTTTGGTTTATCACTACGCATAAGCACGAAGTAAAGCTGCGGCTCGGTTATCATGGTAAATTTTTTAACGCCATAACCAGTATCAAAGCTGGCGGAATTTAATTCCTCCCACTCAAACTCCTTTTTTATCATATTTGCTATTTTGTTAGGATAGGCTAAGCCTAAAATTTTGCAAATATCAGACAAACAAAATAAAGGATTTTCAAGATCACCTTTTATTCTTATTGCACCTAAGTTTTCGTTTTTAAAAATTTGAATTTCTTTCATTTTATATCCTTTAAAATGGAAGTACTGACATTTCAGATTCGCTTATATCCACATTGTCATAATCTATTTCTTCTTGAGCTTGGTTTTGTTGTGTAGGAGGTTGAGCCTTAGGAACAACTTTATTTGGCGTTGTAAAACTGCCATCTTTCTTATTGCCACTAAGCCAGTAAAACTTATGTACTATTACACTAAAACTTGTGCGATTGTTCCCATTAGAATCAGAATAAGTGCTTGTTATTAATTCTCCACTGCAAGCAAATTGAGAACCCTTAGGAAAATGCAAATACGCCGTTTCTGCCATTTTTCCAAATATAGTAATGGGTATCCAAGAAGTTTGGCTTTCTTCATTACCTTTAGCATTTTTAAAACGCTTTGTAATTGCTAGTGAGTTTTTAGCATAGCATTTGTCAGCTTGTGTGTAAGCGACATCAAAATCTGCACCCAAATAACCTATCAAATTTACAGCATTCATTTTTTCTCCTTTATGCTGATTTATATATTTCTTTTAAAGCTTTGATTTTTTCATCTAGGCTTTTGTTTTCATCTGCAAAAATAGCTTCTATAGTATCTATATATGCACTTCCTGTAGAAAGTATCATTAAATTTTCTTTGCCTAAAGAGCTTAAATCAAGCGTGCAAATCACTTTTTCATCTTGTCTTTTAACAAGAAATTGTCTTTTTGAAGGTTGAAAATCTCTAATGATTTGATATTCATCAATACTTAAATTTAACCCATTCACATAATCATCTTCTTTTGCTAAAGGATTTGGTAGAAATATCTTTGTAGCTGATTGCTCTATAAGTGTCTTTGCGATAGGTAGTTTCAAAAAATCTTCTACACTTTGTGTAGCAAGGCGTAAAAAGCCATTTTGTTTTCGTATGGTTTTGAATTTATTTTTAACTTCTAAAGCTACTATTTCATTTTCAAGCCATTTCCACGCCTCATCAATATCAACACAAAGCCTTCTTCCATCTGCTAAATTCATAACACGCCAAAGAATAAAATAGCTTAAGATTCCGCTTACATCGCTATCATCTAAAAACTCTGTCCCATCAATTCCAAAAACATTAATTTCATCAGGAAAGTCTAAAATATCAGTTTTGTTATCAAATACCCAACCAAATTGATTGCCTTGTTTAAAAGATAACAATCTTGACTTTAAAGAATTGTCATCATTAATGTCTTCTGTTAAATTTTCTAAAAGTAAAGAAATAGGGTATTCTCTTTCTTTAGGCTCAAATTGTGTCATTATAAAATCAACTGCGTCGCTAAGACTCTTTTCTTCTTTAGTATTTAAAACTTCGCCTTTTCTTGTTACACAAAGTTTTATGAGATTTTTTAGTTGTCTTACATTTTCTTGAGTAGATTCAACCATAAAAGGATTAAATCCTGTCGGTTTGCCATTTTCTATAGTAATGTAGCGACCTCCAGCACATAATATATTGCCTAAAGCACCTTTGTCCTTATCTAAATATACAGCTGTAAATTTTTTATTTTCTTCAGGCATATTGCTTGGAAATGTGGATTTATCTGCGTATTTAAGCATTTGGTTAAAAGTAAAGTTCATAAACACTGTTTTACCTCCCCCACTTTGTCCCAAAATAAGACTATTTGCAAGATAGAGCTCGCCAAAATCATCTTTATTTTTGCCACTACTTTGATGAAAATTAAGGTAATAAGGGCTTTTATTTGGTGTTTTAAGCATTGTTACAGCTTGTCCCCAACAATTATTTTCTCTTTTGCCTGAATCAAAGTTATGCAAGGCTATAAGAGAGCTAAAGTTAATACTAGAAATCAAATTGATACGAGGACGAATGGTAAAATTGCAGGGTATGGTTGAAAAATAAGCACTTGGTAAAGCGATATTAGCAATACTTGCCATAAAACCCAACTCATTAAGTCTTGTGATCACTTCATTTGTTTTGTCTTTACACTCTTTTATGTCATCAGCATAAACTACAATTTCAAAATGATATTTACCAAAAGAAATATCTCCGCTTGCTAAACTATCAAGTGCAATATCAAGCTCTTCTACTTGAGAGAGTGAGTCATCTTCACTTGCTATAAGTTGCTTTCTTTGTTTATTTAAAGCACTTTTTGCATCAACCATAGCCAGAGGCTGAAAACTTTGCGTAATGGTGTATTCTACTTGTAAATACATTAATGAATCCAAAATGCCAGCAAAAGTAGAGTTGGTGTAATCCTTAATCTCTATTATGCGAGCAAAACGCTTTGTATCATCGTTATAATTAATTTGAGCCATATCATAATTGAAATAAATAGAATTTAAGCCCCCTGTCAAATACTCATAAATAGGGGTTGGTAATATTCTAATAGGCTTAAATTTGCCACCTATAAGAAAGTTATAAAACTCAAGTTGTTTAGAATAAACATGCCCATCTTTTTCATAGGTGCTGAGTTTTTTACAATCAAAACTTTTCAAATTTGATTCAAGACGAAGTAGATATTCATTAAATTTTTGTATGAATATCCTAATTTCTTGTTTCTTTGTATCAAAAGAACTCTTCTCAAAACTCTTTTTTTCAAGGCGTGAAAGAGGGTTAAAGATGATTGTTAAAAACATAGAATTTTTAAACAAACTTCCTTCTTTGAAGCTTTTGTAATAAGATTCATCTATATCTTTAAGATATGAATTATCAAACCTAGAAACAAATTTATCATTTATACTATGTCTTGCACTATGAAAATAAAAGCTTATCGGTTCATTAGAAAAAGCCTTAAACAGCATATTTAGTGCTTCATTTTTAAAATCTAAGTCTGTATCGCTTTCGCATTCAAATGAAATTCCATCAATTTGATAGGTGCAAAGCAACAAATAATCTTTTGTAATCACTATGCCATCATCAACCACGGAGCTAAAAGGGACAAGCTTTTCAAAGTTTGCTTCACTGCTAAGAGCAAAAAGACTTAATTTGATGGGATCAGTTTTTTTGTAATTCGTTTTAGTGTAACTCATCGCTTGAAAAGTTTTTACGCCGTGAAATTTTTTTGAAAGCGGATTGGTAAAAAATCGCATTTTTAAAAAATAAAGCCTAAAAATGAAATTATCTTGCTTAGCCATTTGTTTCATTACAAAATAAGTAGGTATGCAAAATAACGCCATAAATAAATTTTGGATATAAAAGCTTAATAAACCAATTATGCCCATAGCAACAAATAGTGGTGTAATTGGCACGCCAAAAATCATAGCAGGGCGTGTAAGTCCTTTAAATAAAGGGTGCAAGTCCATTTGAAAACCTAGCTTATAATATATCCAGCTATAGCAGAAGCACAACCAACAATAACACCGCCTATAAAAGTAGGAGCAACTTGTTGTAAAGTTTGTCCTTGAAACATAATCTTAAACCCAGCCCACATAAACGCTATGGTAAGCACAATAGCACCTATCGCATAAAGAGCGGTTGATATGTTTTGTAAAAAGGTATTGACCTTATCAATACCACCAGCAGCAAAGCTAAGACTAGGCAATAACATTATCGAGCCAACAAGAAACAAAATTTTAAAAAATTTTTTGTTACGCATTTTTTTCCTTTAGTTTAAAATAATCGACCGATAAATTTATATTTATTATTTAGTATAAATATACGATTTATTTTTAATTTAAAGTTAAAAATAAATATTTAAATATACCTTTTATTTTAATTTAATCTAAAAATTAGAATAAAACTTAAAAAATAAGGAGGGAAAAAATGAAAAAAGAATTAAAAGGTAGAAAAACAATGAAAAAAATTAAACTTGAAGATTTTGATAACAATAGGACTATCAAGACTTATCTCGAAGGAAGTTTGGAAAAGCTTGGCTTTGCAAGTCTTTGTTTTATTATGATTATACCTTTTGTTCTTACGCATCAATCGCTTGGAGAACTTTTTGGAGAGGGCGGCATATTTATTGCATTGCTTGGAGGCGGTTTATTTTTTATTTTATTTTTTATTTATATTTTTGGCGTATCTAGGGATATAGAAGGCTTAGCTTTGTATTGTAAAAATTTAGAAGACGAACAAAATATAAAGGACAAGGAGAATCAAGAAATGGATAACATTATGCAAATCGCAATGATAGATAAAAAGGAATTTTTTGATAAGTTTAAAAGCAACGACAAGATTAGATTTCTTTTCGGTTATA
>NZ_QHLL01000013.1 GCF_006864535.1 Campylobacter sp. MIT 12-8780 | reverse complement strand
TTTTGCAATGAGTATTTTTAATCCTCTTTAACTCAAAGAAAAATTTCACATATCCTCCCTTAAGTATGTTTTTATGAGCTTGTATCAAAGCTTCTCCTAACTTATAACTTAAATGCTCTTTTGCTTTTAAAGCTTCATGATAATCTTCATAAGTTTGCAAAGGTGGAAGTTTTAAATTTGGATTTATTTTAATTTGTTCTTGATAAAGTTTTTGAGCTTTGTTGTGTTTGTTTTGAATCTTAAGCAAAGTAAAAGGCAATCTTATGATACCACTTGTATTTTTTGAGTTTTGTATCATTGCTAAGCCAAGTTTATAAGAAAGTGTGTTTTGAATTCTTTCCTTAGCTCCTTTTGGTTTAAAAATTTCTAGTTTTTGAAGTTCTTTACTATCGATAAATTCTAAGTCTTTAAAGGCTGTTTTACTTTCATCTTTATATAATTTACATTCGCTAATATCACTATCTTCAAACAAAGCAAAACGATTTTTTTCTGTGTTATTATAGATATAATCATACACAAACTCAAGCTTTTGCAAAGCTGTATCCATACTTTCTAGTTCTTTTTCTATTAGAGCTGGATTGAGGAATTTTTCTTTTTGGAAGGTGAAACAGCACTCCTCTTTATCATAAAAATTGTAAGCTTGAATAGCTTTTTTGTCCCAACTTATAGGGCAAGAACTATGCCAAAAAACATTGGTTTTAATTTTTTTTGCACTCACTCCAGCATATATGGAATTTGAATAATAAACTTTCCCTGAAGTTACACTTCTAGCACCTATAATGGAGCCACTTGCGACAAAGCCCCCTTTTAAAAATTTAGCATTTTGAGAAATCCAGCAAAAATCTCCTATGTGTATGTTTTTAGCCTCATTTATACGTTTTTTACTTGTCTTATCATAGATGAAATGCCAGTCAAAATTTTCAAATTCGCATTCCCAAGAGATGAGATTATTATCCCCAATAATAAGAGCCTTATGTTCTGATAATTCAGCTCTTGAAGGTTTTCTAAAAGGATTTAAAAAATTATTATTTCCCACATAACAAAGTGAAAACCCAAAGATATTAATATCCATACAAAAATTTGTATTGGCTATAAAAAGTAAATTTTCATCACCTGATATATAAATTTTACTTTTTTGTAAAAAAGCTTTTTCACACAAAAAAATGATATTATTTTTTCCATAAAAATTGATATTTGTTTCTTGCTTGATTTCATCTAGAGGCTTATAATGATAAATAATATTATTTCTTTCATCTTTTGTTACAAAAAATTTCATTTTACACCTTTATTGTATAGAGGACAATCAATACTCAGATCAAAAAATATCAAAAAAAAAAAAACGAAAAATTAATATTTTTGTAAAAGTGCAGTTTTTTGGTATTTTTGTCTTTAAAGTAATTACGAGTTTTTGAAATTCATATTTGAATACTTTTCAAGCTTTTTGATATAATGTTCTTATGAAAACTATCGAAAAAACTTATAGCACCCAGATTGAAATTAAAAAGTCCAAATTTATAGCATATCTTTGCCCTTTTTTTGAATTTAAAAATTTGCTTGAAACGCTTAAAAAAGAGCATATCAAAGCCGTTCATTTCGTCTATGCGTATCGATTTTTAAATGAATTGAGCCAGATTGTCGAGGATAAAAGTGATGATAATGAGCCAAAAGGCACTTCGGGTTTGCCAAGTTTAAATGCTTTAAGAGGAAGCGAGCTTGTGAATGTGGCGGTGATTGTTGTGCGCTATTTTGGCGGTATAAAACTTGGCACAGGTGGGCTTGTGCGTGCTTATACTCAAGCGGTAAATGAGGCTATATCTGTAGCCAAACTTGTGGAGTTTGAGTTTAAAAAAAGCAGTGTTTTAAGCCTTGAGATTAAGGATTTTGATAAAGTAAGACATTTTTTGCTTAAGAATGCCTTTGAATTTTATCCAGAATTTCAAGATGATAAGGTGCGTATAAATTTGAATTTAAGTCAAGATCAGCAAAAAAGTTTGCAATTTTTCTTGCAAAATAATACTCATTTGAACTTCAAAGATTTTATGTGGCTTGTTTAGCTAGGTTAAGTAAGGCTTGAAAAGCAAGCTTTCTTGCGTGTAAAGTGTAAATTTTGCGAAGCAATTTTCTGCTTTTTTTGAATGGATTGCTTTGGCTTTTTTAAAGCCTTACAATGAAAAAGCTTTATTTTTGCAAGTCATTGTTTGCAATCCATTTTATTTTTGCTCGGTGCTATTCGCTTTTTAGATCAAGAAAGCATAGAAAGCAAATCAGCAGTTAAATTTTGCTTTTGCTCGTCTTGTGTTTGATTGACTGGGCTTTGAGTCTTTAAAAACTCATTTTCGCTTTGTCTAAAACGAAAGCTTTGAAGCGCTGTGTTAAAGCTATCATTAAAACTCTGATCGCTTGTGTTAAAGCCTGAAATATCAGTGCTTAGTTTTGATAAGTCGTTTTGCTCTTGCTCTGCGTCATTGTTTATGAGCTGAGAGAACAGCGAAGCTGATTCGTCTTCAACTTGCTTATCAACTTTTTTATAAGTTCCGCTTAAAACATCAAATTCCATGGAACTTATGGTTTTGTAATTTACTTGCATAGTCTTTTCTCCTTTCAAAATATGCTCTTAAAACAAGCAAAAATCGTTCCTAAAAGGAGAAAATTTAGATTTTTATAGCTTAATCTCCATGCTTAGGATGATATTCAGCTTCAAGTTCTGAATTTTCGATGAACTCAAGCTTAGCCTTTTCACAGCGTTCATCTCGAAGCTTGCGATAAGCATTTCTTGTTTTTAGTTCTTGCTCGCTTAGAGGGCGATCTTCTAAAAATGAGATATGAAAATAAGTATCGTCGCTTTTTGAATGCGAAAGATAAAAATCCATATAGTCAAAATAATCCTTCGTGCTTTCATAAAGCACAGTTTCTTCAATGTAAATTGTTGGTCCAAAGCCTTTGTGATTTTGGGTATAGTGTCCAAAACCAGCTGCGTATTTGATTTTATAGGTATTCATCACAATTCTCCTTGCAAATACTCCTCAAACGAGCCGCGAAAATCGATCAACTCGCCGTCTTTTAAGTGCCAAATGCGGTTTGCAAATGCACTGATAAGCTCTCTATCGTGGCTGATACAAAGCACCACACCTTTAAAATTAAACAAAGCCTCACCCAAAGCGATGATCGCTTCAAGATCAAGGTGGTTATCAGGCTCATCTAAAAGCAAGAAATTTGGGCGTTCAAGCATAAGTTTTGCAAGGGCTAGGCGGTGTTTTTCGCCCCCACTTAAGCTTGAGGCTAGTTTTTCTTGATCATTGCCACTAAAGAGCATTCTACCTAAACATTTGCGAATTTCATCAAGGTCCTTGAATTTCTCACTCATGAGCCATTCATAAAGTTTCAAATTTTCACAAATAACACTACTTGTATCTTGCGTAAAATACCCAAGTTCTATAGTTGCACCTAGATGAATATCCCCGCTATCAGCTTTTAGTTTTGAAGCGATGATTTTAGCCAGGGTGCTTTTGCCTACGCCATTTGTGCCTATAAGAGCGATTTTATCGTTTTTTTCTATCTTGAGATTTAAATCCTTAAAAAGAGGTTTATCATAGCTTTTTGAGATATTTTTTAACTCTAAAACTTCATTACCTATCTCTCTTTGAGGGCGAAAAAGTATGCTTGGATCGCGACGCGTTGAGATTTGAATTTCTTCAAGTTCAAGCTTTGCTAAGGCTTTTGCTCTACTTGTGGCTTGTTTCGCCTTGCTTGCATTTGCTGAAAAACGTCTTATGAAGCTTTCAAGCTCTTCTTTTTGAGCTAGGGCTTTGTCTCTTTTAAGTTCAGCTTGTTTAGCCAAAAGTGTAGAAGCCATATACCAATCATCATAATTTCCAGCAAAATCCCTAATCTGCTTAAAATCCACATCTAAAATCCGCGTGCAAATTCGGTTTAAAAAATGCCTATCATGGCTGATAACCACAAGTGTGCCCTCATGCTTTAAAAGTTCATTTTCAAGCCAAGCTATGGTTTCAAAGTCAAGGTTGTTTGTTGGTTCATCTAAAAATAGCACATCAGCACCTAAAAACAGCACTTGAGCTAGCAAGACTTTAAATTTATCCGCATTTTGAAGGCTTGACATAGGAGCGTCAAAATCCTTGATTTTTAAAGCGCTTAAAATCTTTTCACAACGCGTTTCGCAGTCATAATTTGGATCTTCTTCGGCTGTGATGATCTCAAGCTCGCTTAAACGCTCATTAATCTCATCTGTAAATTCTTCACTCATATAAAGCTTTTCTTTTTCTTTCAAAGCCTTAAAAAGCCTATCATTTGCACACATTACCGCATCTTTTATGCTGTAGTTTTCAAAGGCAAATTGATCTTGCTTTAAAACACCCACGCGAAGCCCAGCATCAAACTCAATCTCGCCACTGCTAGCCTCAAGCTCTTTTGAGAGAATTTTTAAAAAAGTAGATTTTCCAGCCCCATTTGCCCCTATAAGTCCATATCTTTCGCCTTTTTTAAGCGTGAGATTGACATTTTCAAATAAAAGCTGATTGGCAAAACGCATACTTAAATTTCTAATCTCAACCATAAAAATTCCTGAATTTAAAAATAAAATGAGATTGTATCATAATATCTTAAAGAAAGAAAAAAGCTCAAATTTAACTTTTTACTTTTATTGTTTTTTGTTGTGGATTGTGTTTGTAAAAAATATCAAGTTAAATTTGATAATAGTTTAAATTTGTGATTTTGATGCAAATTTGATAGATTTTTGGCAAGCAAAATTGCATCAAAATTAAGATAATAAAGCAAAAATTAATCCTTTTGCTTTATGCCATTACTCCACATTTCTTCTCTGTCTATCTCGCCAGCACCTTTATAATACACAAATTTGCCATCCTTCTTACCATCTTTGTAAGACTGCTCGCTTAAAGGAAGCCCTTCTTTGTTGTATTGTTTGTAAATTCCATCAAGTTGTTCTTTCTCGCCAAAAGAACCTTCTTCGATAAGTTGTAGAGTTTCTGCGTTGTATTGTTTAAATGGTCCAAATTTCTTTCCGTCTTTATAATTCATCTGTAAAATCAAATCCCCTCTGTCGTTGTATGTTTTATACGCACCATTTTCTTTTCCATTTTTAAACATAACTTCTTCTTTGATTTGCCCATTTGAATAATACACTCTTGAAAGTCCTTCTTTTTTACCATTGTTAAATGTTTCTGTTTGGATAAGCTGTCCGTCCCTGTTGTATTCTTTGCGTTCGCCGTGAATGCGTCCTTCGTCATTGTAAGGAGTTTGTGTTTTTAAGGCTCCATCTGAGTAGGTTGTTTCTTTGATAGAAGTTGAATCACACGCTACAAATGCCATAAGAGCAAGGCTGATAAAAGCAAGCTTAAATCGGGTTTTCATCATTTTTCCTTTATAGTAAAATTATATAAAGAAATCATAGCAATATAAAACTTTAAAAAATCTTAAAAAACATAATATATATACTTTTTTATAAAATAAATAATAAATATTATGTTGTTAGGAATTAAGATTTTATTGATTAAGCTTTTAAAAAATCAAAATTTGAGTTAAAGATGACAAAACGAGATATAGCAGGATTTTTAGGTGTAGATGTGCAGACTTTAAGGAACTGGAAAAAAACCCGCCCAAATCTTTACCGCGTGATTATGCAAGGCTTGGCTATAGATGAGGCTATAACACTAAGTAAAGAAAATTATGAAAAATTAAAAGAATTTTCACACAAAAGCGAGCAAATTATCAAAGAAAAATGATAATATCTAAGCTGCATTGAGTAAAAATATTTTGAATTTATTTTTTGTGTTTTGCTTAAATTTCATTGAATTTGTGCGAGCTTTTTGCAAACTCATTTGTATTTTAGTTTAAAATGGCTATAATTTCGCATTATTTTCTTATATCAAAGGTTTTTGTTTGTCTTCACTTTTATTGTTAAACTCCTTAGCGATGTTGAGTTTTGTTTTTGAGCTTTTTGCTTTGTTTTTGAGTTTTTATTTTAAAAATTCGCGTATTTTTTTCATCACTCTTGCTTTGCTTTGTATGCGATTTGTGTATGTGTATGCAAGCTTGTATCAAGCGCATTTGTTTGTTTGTTTGTTTTTGCCTTTTGTGTTTGTGCTTTTTGCACTTTTGCCAGCTTCAAATCTTGTGCTTGAAAAAAGAAATTTAAGTAAAATCGCTATCTTGATTTTTGTGTTGATTTTGGGTTTTTTCCTAAGCAAAAATACCAATTTTAATGCAGCTTTAAGCACAAAGCTTTTTGAAAATCTTGATTTTGTTAGCGATATAGCTTTTGTATTTTTTCTTGTTTTGTTTATGTTTTTTTTGATATGGTGTGTTTTAAAGGCTCAAATTTATCTAAGCGTTGCTTTTGTGCTAAGTTTTGTGCAGTTTTTATTTGGACTTGATGCTTATCCTTTTTTTGAGTTTGCTTCGCTTTTTTTTGTGCTGTATATGTTTTATCATAGTTATAAAATAATGTATTTTGATCTTGTTACAAAGCTACCCAATCAAAAAAGCCTCAAACGCTATCTTATAGGGCTTGAAAATTATCAAATTTTCATACTTCATTTTAATGAACTTGAAGCTATGCAAGAAAAATATGCCTTGATTTTACTCAAAGCTATAGCAAAGTTATTAAGAAAGAATTTCAAAAATTATAAAATTTTTAGCGTTGATAAGGATTTTGTTTTTGTGGTAAATGATGAGCTTGTGCTAAAGCAAATCGAGCTTTTTTTCTCACAAGTAAGCTTTAAACTTGAAAATGAAAAGGTGATTTTAAGCTTTGCACTTAAGAGTTTGAGTTCAAAAGCTTCATTTGAAGAGCTTTTAAGAGAGATAAAAGAGCTTTAAGCCCTAAAATTTAGAGCTTAAAGTCTAAAAATTATTTTGCGTTTGCTTCTACTTCTATGTTAAGTTCAACTTCATCGCCTAAAGCTACAGTTGATGAGCTTGGAGCAAATTTAAAATCTGATCTTTTAATCACGCCATTAAGTGAAAAACCAAGTTTTTCCTTGCCTTGAGCTTGAGCAACGCCGCCTATATCAGTGTTTAAAGTGATGTCTTTTGAAACGCCAGCTATAGTGAGTGTGCCTGTCATTTTTTTGCTATTTTTGTCAAATTTTTTCATCACAAAAGTGATTTCAGGGTGAGTTTTTGCTTTGAAAAAATCATCTTGTTGTAAATGATCGTCTCTTGATTTGTTGTCAGTATCTACTGAAGCAACTTTGATTTTTGCTTGAAGTTTTTTAAACTCGCCACTTTGAGCATCATAATCAACAAGCCCATCATAATCAGTGAAATTTCCACGCACATTTGAAATTTGCAAGTGTTTGATCTTAAAGCCCACATTAGTGTGCGTTTTATCAAGCGTGTATTCTTTGGCAACTAGTGCTGAACTAAGCAGTGAAGCTGCAACGAGTGAAGAAAGAAGTAATTTTTTCATTGTCAATCCTTTTTGATAAATTTTGTATTGAAATTCTAAGTGATGAAAAATAATGATAAGTAAATGTTTGTTTTGCTGTCAAAAAACTCTTATTTTTGCTTTAATCTACCTTGTAAAAACTCAGCAAAGTCTGAAAATTTAGGCAAGTTGAGTGTAACTTTTTGCCTTTGAGGCTTGCCCCACATACACTCTGGAAAAAACTCATCTTCTTTAAAGCGAGCCATAACATGAAAATGCACGCGCGGGACATAGTTTGCAAATGAAGCGATATTGATTTTTTCTGGTTTATAAAAATCCCTTAAAGCCCTTTCACACTCTAAAATCAAAGCAAAAAGCTCATTTTGTATAGCCAAAGGACAATCACTTAGCTCCTTAAAAGGCTCTTTGGTAAAGATTTTTAGCCAAGGAATTTGTGAAAGCTCTTGTTCTATATAGAAATTTTCGTTTTCAAAAATCATTTTTCAGCCTTTCTTTGATAAATTCAAGCTCAAGTGTAGCAAATTTTCGTTATAATACAGGCAAAATTTCATCAAAAAAGAGCAAGGTATGCAAATTCAGTATTCGAATTTTTCATCAAGCATTTCTTATGATATGTCCAAAAATAAGACAGAAGAAAAGAATACTTTGGGCTTAAACAGCCAAAACTCCACAGAAGAAAAAGACGAAACAAAACAAAATAACACTACTCAAGAAAAAAAAGACAATCCAAATGAACTCACCCAAGATGAACGAAGAGTAGTCAGTCAGCTTCAAATCACAGATACCAAAGTAAGAGCTCATGAAATGGCTCATGTAGCTGCTGGTGGCGGACTTACGGGCGGGGCAAGTTATACTTACACTAGAGGTCCTGATAATAAAATGTATGCTATAGCTGGAGAAGTGCCTATATCTATGTCAGAGGGCAACACTCCAGAAGAAACCATAGCTAATGCAAGGCAAATTCAAGCCGCAGCTATGGCGCCAAGTGATCCAAGCCCACAAGATTACGCTGTGGCAGCAAATGCGATGAAAATGGAAATTAATGCAAGAGCTGAACTTAACAAGCAAAAAGCTGAAGAAAACAAAGCCCAACAAGAACTTAAAGAAAAAAAACAAGCCCAACAAGAGCAAAAAACACAAGATGAAGAGAGGGAAAGTGATTCTTTAAATGCTAAATTTGAACCTAATCAAAAGCCTTTAAATGAAAGCTTAAACACAAATTTAAGCACAAATTCCCAAGAAAACAAAGCTAATTTTTCAAATCAAACAACAAATTTCAATCAAAACAAAAATGCTTTAGCTACAAATTCTTATCCAAATAACGAGGCTGATTTAAAGCAAAATTCAAGCTTAGATAATGACAACAAAACAAATTTAAACCAGCGCGCAAATTTAGTAGCCCTAGCATATCAAGAGCAAAATAAAGCTCAAACTCAAAGTAGTTTTAGCTTTGTAGCGTAAGTTTTGGGCAAGATTTTTGCTCTATATTATAACAAAAAGGATAAAAATGAAAAATCTTATCATATTTTCACACACCCATTTTGAAAACTCAAGGGTAAATAAAGCCTTACTTAAAGCCGCGCAAGATAAGGCTGAAGTAAGGAATTTAGAAGCACTTTATGAAAAGGGCAAGAAAGAATTTGACATCAAACTTGAACAAGATTTTCTTGTGAAAGCCGAGCATATCATCTTTCAATTTCCGCTTTTTTGGCTGAATTGTCCGCCACTGCTTAAAAGTTATATGGATACGATCTTTTTACCTGATTTGCTTGAAAGTAGGGCTTTGGTAGGCAAAAACTTTTCTTTAGCTATCAGCACAGGAAGCCCTAAGCAAAACTATCAAAAAGATGGAGCAAATGGCTATACTATAGAAGAAATCACTTATAATTTCAGAGCAATGTGCCTTTATATAGGCTTTAATTTCAAAGGCATTTTTCATAGTGATGGTAGCTTTGCTATGAGTGATGAAAGATTGAATGATTTTTGCAAAGCATATCAAATTTTTTTGGATTAAAACATGATAGAACTTAAAAAACCAGCAGAAATTGACAAGCTAAGAGCTGCAAACAAAATCGTCGCCCAAACCCTAGACTATCTTGAAAAAGAAATTCAAGTCGGTATGAGCTTAAAAGACATCAGCGATATGGCGGAAAAATTCATACTCTCAAAGGGAGCAAAGCCAAGTTTTAAAGGGCTTTATGGCTTTGAAGGAGCCATTTGCACTTCTTTAAATCAAGTCTGCATTCACGGCACGCCAGATGATACTAAGATCAAAGAAGGCGATATACTCGGGCTTGATGTAGGCACTTTTAAAGATGGCTTTTATGGTGATGCAGCTAGAACCATAGGCATAGGCAAAATTTCCGCCCAAGATGAAGCATTAATTTCTTGTGCAAAGGACGCGCTGTATTATGCCATAGACATTATCAAAGAAGGTATGCGTTTTAAGGAGCTTTCAGCGGCTATAGAAAGCTTCATTCACAAAAGAGGTTTTGTGCCTTTGCTAGGATACTGCGGACACGGCATAGGCTCAAAACCACACGGCGAGCCTGAAATTCCAAACTACACCCAAAAGGGCGAAAATATCAAAAGTGGAGCAAAAATCAAAAACTCAATGGTATTTTGTATAGAGCCGATGATCTGCCAAAAAGACGGCACCCCAACGCACCTTAAAGGTAAATGGGACGCAGCGAGTAAAGATGGCTTAAATACAGCTCATTATGAGCATTGTTTGGCTGTGATAAATGGCAGGGCTGAGATACTTTCTCAAGCTTGATTTAATGGGTTTTAGAAGCTTTTTTGCTGTGCTTATAAGATGAAGCAATCCGCAAAAATATATATAATATATTCAAATTTAAAAGCATGCTTTTCACTCACGATAAAAAGTGAAGGAGGAATTATCGTGAGTGTTTGCAAGCTTTTTAATTAAAATTAAAAATCATATCTTCCTTCAAGAAAGAAAGTTCTTCCTTGTCCTACTAAGTAGCCATATCCAGCGATTGTATCGGTTTCATCTGCATTATAGTAATCATAGTAAAAAGTATCAAAGACATTTCTCACACCAGCGCTAAGACTGACTTGTCCTACTTTTGTGCTTACGCCTATATCGCTTAAGCTATAGGCTTTTAAGCTTTCATTTTGTCCTGTGACTTTTTGCTTGCCAAAAAAGGCATTTTGCACCCACACACTCGTATCTTGCACTACTTCTACACTTGCTCCTAAAGTGGCTTTATAAGTATATACATTTGGGATTTTTGAACCACCTTTGATTTTTGCATCAACATAGCTAAAGCTTTCATTAAGGCTTAATATCCCCAAAAACTGCTCGCTTGCGACTTCAAAGCCATATCGTCTCGTTTTATCGTAGTTGCCATACTCTACACCTGTTGGCGAATGGGCGTTTCCTATGGTGTAAAATTCATTGCGAGTTTGGGTATAAAATACCGAGCCGCTGTAGGTGATCGTATCAAAGAAAAAGTCTTTTAAGCCAAGCTCAAAAGTATCGTAAGTTTCTTTTTTAAGATCGGTTGTTTGATAAGCCCTTCCAGAGCGTTTAAGCATAGAATTTGGAGATGGAGAGAAATATCCTCTTTCATATTTTGCGTAAATTGTGCCTGTGTCTGAGTATTTGTAACTTGGAGTAAGTTCAAAAGCGAAATTATGGAGATTATCTGTAAGAGAGCCATTTACTGAGTAGGCTATATTTTGATTCATTGGCGTTCCCGGAGGAGTTGGCATAGTCATCGATAAAAGCATATCATTATGATAGTTTGCGTCTATATCATAATGAGCAAATTCGTAACGCCCCCCCCCCGTAAGTGAGAATTTATCTGTAAAATCGTATTTTTCTATCATATATAGAGCATTTGTCCATTTGTTGCCCTCAAAAGGAATTCGCATAGCGTGATCATATCTTGTAACAGTTATACTACCATTCATAGAAGCAGAGCCACTCCAAAATATGCGTTGATTCATCGTTCTTTTTGACATTTGATATAAGGACTCAAAACCAGCTAAAAACTTACCTGTGCCGTGATCGTATTGTAAATTTGTGTTAAAGCCTATCTTTTGATCATCAAAAAAAGAGCCACTTTGATCAGCGCTTGTTACGCCCGAAAGTATCATGCTATTGTATGCATAATCATTTAGCCTTGTTACTGAGTCTTTATAATCTATCCTATTATAATGATAAAAAACCTTAGCATCAAATTTCAGCTCCTCGCTGTATTCATTTTCATAGCCTAAACTTGTCGTAAAGCGAGTTTGCTCGTTGTGAAGTCTGCCATTGCCTTGTCTTTGTCTATCATCTTTGCTAGGATTAGCATTATCTAAAAAAGAATTATTTGGGCTTGTGTGAATGCTACCTTTGAAAAAATCCGCATCAAAGATAATGCTTTCGCCCGGATTAATATCATACAATACACCAAAATTTCCTTGTCCGCCACTTGTTTTATCATAAGAGCGAGGACCTCTTTTGTTAATCAAAGCTGCACCGACATTGACATGTGTATCGCCAAATTTATCCCCATATCTTACATCGGCGTTATAATTATTACCAAAAGTAGCACTGTTGTGCGAGAAATTAAGTCCAGCACTTAAAAAAGGATCATCAAAACGTCTTCTTGTGATGATATTCACCACACCGCCCCTTGTGCCATTACCATAACGCACCGCTCCACCACCAGGCAGAAGCTCAATCTCTTCAATAGAACTTGGCGAAAGCGTGTTTAAAGGCGTTACCCCATGTGAAGAATCAAGCATATTTGCATACACGCCATTAATCAGCACTTGAACGCTAGTATTTGCCTTGTTGCCTTGCCCTCTTAAATCCAAATTTGAACCCAAACCAGTATTTGAGAGATTAACAAAAGGCATATATCGAAAAGCACTTTCAGTATCTTTAAATCCTTTATCTAAGAGGCTATTTTTGTCTATAGTATAGACATTGCGGTTCAGCTCATCAAGCTTTGAAATCATACTTGATCCAGAAATCACGCTCGCATCAAGCCTATGCAACGGTTCATCAGCCAAAGCAACACCAGAGCAAGCTATAACGCAAGCAAATGAAAACAAATGTTTTTTCATCTTAAGTCCTTTCTTTGTAAAATAAAAATTTGAGTATAGTATAAAAAGGATTAAATTTAAATTAAATAAATATCTATTATCATTTATAATATTTTGTAGATAATACCCTTGTTTTAAATTTATATATTATAAGTTTTGTAAAGAAAGTTGAAGTGAGGCACACAAAACTAGAGGTTCAGAAAAAGAATTAAAATCGAATGAGTAAGTTATAAAGACTCAATAAAAGTTAGTTGCTTATTGTTTGTATTGCGTATTCTGTCTTATCTTTTAGATTCAAAATGAAATAAAACCATTTTTTAGATTTTATTTCATTTTTACATTATTTTTGTATAGGATCGCAATATAATGCTGTTTCTATGCTGATATTCCAAGTATCAGTTGGACGATGAATTTTAAAAGTATAGCCTAGATCCCAAGACTCTATCATAGGTTTTATATCAAAAAAGTCTTGCGAGCTATGATAAATACTAATGAGCATAGCTGGTTTTTGCTCACAAATTGTCTTTTTAGCTCCTTTTAAAAACTCTTGTTCAAAGCCTTCTATATCAACTTTTATGAAACCTACTTCGAGCTTGTGTTGGGCGACATATTCATCTAAGGTGATGATTTGGACTTCTTCGACATTATTTTGATCTTTAAATACCATACTTGCACCGCTTCCAAAGCCTGCACTAATGGTATTTATCCCGTTTTTTGAACCTAAACCTTTATTGATAGGAATTATCCTTTTACTTGAATTAAGCTTTAACGTTTGCTTTAAGAGTTCGAAATTTTTACTCGAGGCTTCAAAGGTGTGAATTTGCTTGTTGCAAAATTCGTTTTCAAAGATAATGGCACTATCACCTATAAAACCACCAACATCGATAAAATCTTTTTCTTTCATCATCTTGAGAGTATTTGGGTGCAAAATATCAAGCGAGTGCTTATACAAAAATACACCAGCTTCAAAATGTTTTATCGGTAAAAAATATCCATTATAACAAAACACATTTTTTGCAAGCTCTAAGATAGAAGGTATAAACTCATATTCTATCTTGTTGAGTTCTTTGATTTCAGCTTTTTCAAGTGTGATGTAGCCTTGTCCTGAGTTAAGATAGTTTTGCTTTAATCTTACCAAGAGTTTGCATACATTTTCTTTGCTTTGCTGATCTAAATTCGCAAGCAGTTTTTGAACTTTTTCAACCTTATCGCTTTCTTCGCACAAAGCTTTTCCTTTGCTTAGCTCCATCCAAAATTTACCCGGTAGCTGTCTTTGCTTAAGGCGGGTGAGAAGATTAAGTTTTTGTGAATTTTCTTGGACTAAATTAAGAATTTGTAAATTTAAAGTCGATTGAGAAAGTGTATTTTCATCGATAAGCTCAGCTATACTATGTGTTCTATGATAAGTAAAATTTAAAAACTTATACACATAGCGAACAAATTCAAAGCCCCCCCCCCCTAGCATAAGGCACTCTTAGGCGTGTAAAAAGTGGGATACCACAAACTTGGGTTGTTCTCTTGTTGAGAGAGTGTTTATAACGAATGAATTTCACTTTTTTTCCTTTCAAAAGTATTTTTTATCTGTATTTTTTGCGTAAAAAATTTATTATACTATGGGGGGGGGGGGGGGATAATTTTGATATACAATTCTTATTTTTTTCATGATAAAAGCTTTTCAAGTTGAGCTAAATTTTGCTTTAAAGCACTTTTGTTTTGTTCTAAACTAAGATGCAGATGGATGAAAAAAGGATTTATCCTTGTTTTGATTAGGCAGGCTTTACCTTGTATGAATTTAACTTCAGTGCTAAACTTTTTTGGGATTTTTGCAGAATAAAACTCGTCTTGACTTAGCATTTTATCATTTTGCAAAGGGTTTTGACTTATAAGCAAAACACCTACAAAAAAGCGGTTTTTTTCATCTTTAAAGAGCACATCATAAAGCTTGAAATTCTTAAACTCAAAGGCATTTGCGGATTTAAATTCACTTGGTTTAAAGTTAAAAAGGCTTTTAAATTCCTTTTCTTTTATGCCTTCATTTGAAAATTTTCCTTCTTCTTCTTTTAAAAACTCCTCAAGTATGAGTTTTTCAAGCTCTTTTTTTTCATCGATAAGCTTTTTTTGAGCAAAGGCTTTACTGATAAAAAGCCGATAAACTCCATAGCCAAACAAAGCCCCACCAGCAAAAGCAAGCACAAAGTCTTGTGAAACTTTGATTAAGACCATAAAGATGATAAAGCCTTGAAAAAAGGCAAAAAAACGCAATAAATTTAATCTTAATACATAAGCTTTTCGCCTTTTATCGATAGGGTTGTTTGGCTCATCAAAAAGCATTAGTTTTTACTCTTTTCCATTCTTTTTCTTTGGGTTGGATCAAGATAACGTTTGCGAACGCGTATGTTTTGTGGGGTAACTTCTACAAGTTCATCTTCTTCTATCCACTCTAGTGCTCTTTCAAGGCTAAGTTTTCTTGGTGGCACAAGTTTTATGGCATCATCACTTCCACTGGCTCTTACATTGGTTAGGTTTTTACCTTTGATAGGATTGACATCAAGATCATTTGGACGCGAATGCTCGCCTATGATCATACCTATATACACCTTAGTTTGAGGCTCTATGAAAAGCACGCCTCGATCTTGGAGATTAAAAAGCGAATACCCTAGTGCCACTCCATTTTCCATAGAGATCAAAGCCCCATTATTGCGTTTTTCAACCGCTCCTGAGAAGGGGCGAAATTCTAAAAAGCTATGATTCATCACGCCCTCGCCCTTAGTATCGGTTAAAAACTGGCTTCTAAAGCCTATGAGTCCCCTTGCTGGGATTTCAAACTCAAGCCTAGTTTGCCCATCTCCTGTTGGACTCATGGTTTTCATCTCTGCCTTTCTTTTGCCAAGCTTTTCTATACATACTCCGCTAAACTCATCAGGCACATCGATGACTAGGTGTTCAAAAGGTTCAGTTCTTACTCCATTTTCATTTTTTACTATAACTTCAGGACGTCCCATGCAAAACTCAAAGCCTTCTCTACGCATATTTTCAGCTAAAATGGTGATTTGTAGCTCGCCTCTTCCGCTTACCTTAAATTTACCCTCGCCACTGCTTTCATAACGCATGGCTATATTGGTTTTCATCTCGGCTTCTAGGCGTTCTGCGATTTTATTTGAAGTTACACTTTTGCCTTCTGTGCCAGCAAGAGGTCCATCATTGACGCTAAAAACTATGCTTAGGGTTGGTTCTTCTATGTGAAGTGGATCAAGGGGCTGAGGATTGTTTGGATCAACTACGCTATCGCCAACATCAAGGGCTTCAAAGCCAGCAATGGCTACTATATCGCCGCTTGAGGCTTCTTCTATATCCATTTTTTCTAAGCCCATAAAGCCTATGAGCTTGCTAATGCGTCCTTGCACCTTAGTTCCATCAGCTTTTGCAAGCATTACACTTTCATTTTTACGCACCTTGCCATTAAAAATTCTTGCTATGCCTATTTTGCCTACAAAATTATCATAACCTAGGGTAAAAACTTGAAGCTGTAAAGGGTTATTTGCATTGCCACTTGGGGCTGGCACTCTTTGTAAGATAGTTTCAAAAAGAGGAGTCATGTCCTTGCTTTCATCATTCATATCAAGCTTAGCATAGCCATTTTTTGCTGCTGCATAGACTATAGCAAAGTCAAGTTGCTCATCATTTGCCTCTAAGGCTACGAAAAGATCAAAAATTTCATTAATCACGCGTTCAGGATCAGCTGCAGGCTTGTCTATCTTGTTAATCACAACTATGGGCTTAAGTCCAAGCTGTAAGGCTTTTTTAACCACAAATTTAGTTTGAGGCATTACGCCTTCTTGGGCATCAACAAGCAAGAGCACCCCATCAATCATCTTTAAAACCCGTTCAACCTCGCCTCCAAAATCAGCATGTCCTGGAGTATCGATGATATTGATCTTTGTGCCTTTGTAATTAATGGCTGTATTTTTTGAAAGTATGGTAATGCCTCTTTCTTTTTCTATATCATTGCTATCCATCACTCTTTCAGCGATTTGCTCTCTTTCACTAAAGGTGCCACTTTGTTTTAAAAGCTCATCAACCATAGTTGTTTTACCATGATCAACGTGGGCTATAACAGCTATATTTCTTATATTTTCCAAGTTTTTCTCCACAAATTTTTTAAAAGGCTGATTATAGCTAAACTTTGCTTAAAATATATAATATCTAATTTTATAAATTTATTTTTGCTTTAAAATCAGCCTTAAGCTTTGAATTTACAATACTTTAAAGTTTAAAACTAAAAATGCTCCACGGCATTTTTAGCGATTTCTTTTATATCTTCTCCTTTTAGCTCGCTTATACGACCATTTTGTGCAAGCAAAATACGATCAGCTATATCAAAATACTTATCATCATGGCTGATAGCGATGATAGTTTTGCCCTCTTTTTGAAGCAAGGGAAGAAGTTTTTGATAAAAAAAGCGTCTAAAAAGTGGATCTTGATCAGCTGCAAATTCATCAAGGATTAAAATATCTCTTGCCTCAAGCAAAGCTATAAGCATGGCTAGGCGTTTTCTTTGCCCGGTAGAAAGTTTAGTAAGCTTGATCTGCCCTTGCTCTACTTTTGTCTTGTCTTTAAGCTCAAGCACCTCAAGCCAATGTTCTATGTCTTTGGCATTTGCTAACTCATCATCTTTTATCGTTTGGGTAAAAAGATGAAAATCGCTAAAAATAGCTGTGATTAAACGTCTATATTCAGTGATATTTTCATCATCAATTTGCTTTTCATCAAGATAAATCGCCCCGCTTTTTGGCTTAACAAGTCCAGCTAAAAGGAGGGAAAAGGTGGATTTGCCACTACCATTTTTGCCGATTAAAAAGATAAGCTCGCCTTTGTGAATTTCAAGATTTGTAGGCTTTAGGGAAAATTTTTCATCATAGGAAAAAGCCACATTTTTGAACTCTATCTTTTGCCAAGAGCTTGAGTTAGGCAGGGTTTTAAAGTCTTGTTTATATTCGCTTAGATCAAGTTTTTGAATTTTTTCAAGAGCGACTTTTGCCATTAAAAGTGTAGGAAAAGCCCCTATCATCGCCATTAAAGGCGTGCGTAAAAAAAGTATGGCTATAGCTATAGTCGTAGCATTTTCAAGGCTAGTCCAAGCAAAATGCAAGGAACAATAAAATTCAAAGCCCACAAGTGCAAGTAAGCCCACACTTGTAAAATTGCTCGACAAGCTTTGCATAGCAGAACTTAGGGTGTTGTTGCGGCGTTTATCCTCGGCGTTGATATCAAATTCACTTTCATAGTAAAGCTTTGCCCTGAAAGTATTTAGCGTGAGTTCTTTGCGTCCATCGATGATATTTTGGTAATTATTTTGCAAGGCATCATCATTATCTCTTGCCTTGCGAAAATAATGATAAGTTTTTCGCATAAAAAAATGGTTGATAAAAAATACCACAAAAATCCACACAAAGCAGAGCAAAAAAATCTTTGCTGAAAGTGAAAAAAGATAAAAACTGCTCGCAATAATTAAAATGCTTGATTGGATAAAGTCTGGAAAACGAAGCAAGCCAAAAGAAATAGTGCGAACATCATTTCCTAAAGAGGCTAAAAGCTTTGCTTTGCCGATTTGATCGATTTTTAGCACTGAAGTATCGATGATTTGTTTGACAACTTTTTTTTGTGTTGCATAAATGAACTTTTGTCCAAAGTGGGCAAGACTGAGCTCCACAAAAACAGAACTTGCAAAAAAGATCAGCAAAAGCAAAGCAAAATAAATGATAAAGATAAAATTTCCAGCTTGCTTAAGCAAATATTCGTTGATAAAAGCTAAGATACCAACACCAAGCAAACTCGTAGCGATAGAGATACACAAGAACGCAAAAACTTTAAATTTATGTTCTTTTAAGATACTAGTAATGAGTTGCAAAAACTTATCCTTGAATTTAAAATGATAAAAAAATTTAAAATAAAATGCCATTTTACAAAAATAAAGCTAAATTTAAACTAGTTTTGAGGAAAAAAGTAAAATTTTATATTTGTTTTGCAAGGATAGAATTGTTTGTAAAGACTTAAAAAGTGTTTCATATTAAGAACTCAGAAAATTTAAGGAAATTTATAAAAAGTAAAGACTTAAAAATAAGCTATCAAAGATGATTTTATTTTTTTATTGTTGCCTGTTAAATTAAATAAATTTTGTAAGAGCCAGTAAAGAGATAAAAGTTTAGTAAGGTGGTGCGGATGAAAGGACTTGAACCTTCACGCATTGCTGCACCAGATCCTAAGTCTGGCGTGTCTGCCAATTTCACCACATCCGCAAAAGCGTAAATTTAAACAAATAAAATCTTGTGTAAATTTAATCAAAAACTTTAAAAAGTGGTACGCCCAAGAGGATTCGAACCTCTGACCTACGGCTTAGAAGGCCGTTGCTCTATCCAGCTGAGCTATGAGCGCTCAAAAAAATGGTGCGCCCGATAGGAATCGAACCCATAACCTACAGATCCGAAGTCTGTCGCTCTATCCAGTTGAGCTACGAGCGCGACTGGGGTGAGTGATGGGAATCGAACCCACGACCCTCAGGACCACAATCTGATGCTCTAACCGACTGAGCTACACTCACCATTTGCAAAATGGTCGGGGTGAAAAGATTCGAACTTTCGGCCCCCTGGTCCCAAACCAGGTGCGCTAACCAGACTGCGCTACACCCCGATGACAATATCAAAGGCAAAATTATATACAAATTTTTCTTAAAAGTCAAGATAGGAAAAAGACTTTACAAGCGAAAGTATTTAAAAATTTATCCATAAAATTTCAATCATGCAAAATAAAAATGACTACAATCACTCAAAAAGCAAGTAAAAATATACCAAATCTGCTAGAAATTTTTTAAATTATATATAATCAAAATAAAATTGTTTTTAAAAGAGATATATTGCTTTATATTTCATTATTGACTCAGTTAAAATATCAAAATTTAAAATTTTATAATAAATTTCAAAATAAATTTAGCTTCATTAGTTTATAATAATAATTATTAAATTATATTTTGATAATTACAAGGAGCAAAAATGTCAGTTTTAGTGATAGGAGCAGATGAGATTACGCCTATAAAGGCGGTGCTTTATGATTTGGGTGCGAAAAAAGTTGAGCATTGGGATGCTCGTAATGAAAACAGAGTTAATCGCAAGCCCATTCCCCAAGATACTCGTTGTGTTGTGATGCTTACAAGTTTTTTAAATCACAATACAATGAAAAAAATCAAAGGCGAAGCAAAAAAACGAAAAATTCCTTTAGTTTGTGCCAAAAGAAGCGTGAGTTGTGTGTATTCTGAATACTGCAAGATTTTTAATCTTAATAAAGATTTTTGTTGTGGTGAAGATGAATTTTAAGTGTGGTAGTGTAATAAAGAAACACTTTGTTTATATAAAAAATAAATTTATTGCATAAAATATATAAAATTATGCTAGAATTGCTTAGAAAATTTTATCAATTATAAAAGGAGAACTTATGTCAGTAGCCGTAGTTTATGGAAGTGCTATGGGAAATACAGAAGGTGCAGCTAATCTTATAGCTGAAAAACTAGGAATCAGCGATGTTTTAAACATAGCAGATGTTGATGCTGATAAGCTTAATTCTTACGATAAACTTATTTGCGGAACTTCAACTTGGGGAAGCGGCGATCTTCAAGATGATTGGGACGCTTTTGATTTTTCTGGCTTAAAATTAAGTGGCAAAACAGTTGCTATTTTTGGAATGGGAGATAGCGAAAGTTATTCAGATACTTACTGCGGCGCTATGGGAAAACTTGCTGAGAAGCTTAAAGAAGCTGGCGCAACTTTGGTTGGTGCGGTTTCAACTGATGGCTATAGCTTTGAAGCAAGCGAAGCTGTGGTAGATGGTAAATTTGTAGGACTTGCACTAGACAATGACAATCACGAAGATCAAACCGAAAGTAGAATCGATGCTTGGGTAGCGACGATAAAACCTTCTTTTTCTTAATCTAAAAGCCTGCGTTTGCGGGCTTTTTCAAATGCTTATTTTTAGTCTTTTATCCACTGAACTTTATAGATTTTTTCCTTGTTTTTCTCTTTATGACAATGCTTTTTAGCAAAAATATTGAATTTATTATTTTAGATTCTTACAAAAAGTTAAGGCAAGATATTTTATTTTCAAATACCCATTAAATCTTAAATAATAAATTTTATTATTTAAGATTATTTTTAGTTATTATAGATATAATTTATCAATCAATAAAATTTATTATCTAGGAGAAGTTAAATGAAAAAACTTACAAATGACTTCGGCAATATCGTTGCTGATAATCAAAACTCACTTAGTGCTGGTGCAAAAGGACCGCTTTTGTTGCAAGATTATATCTTGCTTGAAAAACTTGCTCATCAAAATAGAGAAAGAATTCCAGAAAGAACAGTTCATGCCAAAGGAAGTGCAGCTTATGGTGAGCTTGTTATCACAGAAGATATTTCACGATATACTAAAGCAAAAGTGCTTCAAAAAGGTGAAAAAACCCCTCTTATCATTCGCTTTTCAACCGTTGCTGGTGAGGCTGGAGCTGCTGATGCTGAAAGAGATGTGAGAGGATTTGCGATCAAATTTTACACAAAAGAGGGGAATTGGGATTTAGTAGGCAATAATACCCCAACCTTTTTTATACGCGATCCATATAAATTCCCAGATTTTATCCACACACAAAAAAGAGATCCGCGCACACATTTAAGAAGTGCAAACGCAGCTTGGGATTTTTGGAGTTTAAGTCCTGAAAGCCTTCATCAAGTTACGATTTTGATGAGTGATAGAGGAATTCCGGCAAGTTATCGCCATATGCACGGCTTTGGAAGTCATACTTATAGCCTTATTAATGATAAGGGCGAACGATTTTGGGTGAAATTCCACTTTAAAACCAAACAAGGTATAAAAAACCTTACAAATGCTGAGGCAGAAGCACTTATCGCTAAGGATAGAGAAAGTCATCAAAGAGATTTGGTTGAAAGTATAGAAAAAGGTGACTTTCCAAAATGGAGCTTTAAAATTCAAATTTTAAGCGAGAAGGATGCTGAAAAGTTAGGCTTCAATCCTTTTGATCTTACTAAAGTATGGTCTCATAAAGATGTGCCACTTATCGATGTAGGTGAAATGGTGCTTAACCGCAATGTGGATAATTACTTCAATGAAGTTGAGCAAGCTGCGTTTTCGCCGTCAAACATAGTCCCGGGAATTAGTTTTAGCCCTGATAAAATGCTTCAAGGTAGGATTTTTAGCTATCCAGACGCACAACGCTACCGCATAGGCACAAATTATCATCTTTTACCGGTAAATGCTGCAAAAAGCGAAGTAAATACCTATAATGTCGCTGGTGCGATGAATAGTGATACTTACAAAAACAAAGCAGCGTATTATGAACCAAATAGCTATGATTACAGCCCAAAAGAAGATAAGTCTTATCTTGAGCCTGATCTTGAGCTTAATGGCAATGCACAAAGATATGCCCCACTTGATGAGGATTTTTACACTCAGCCAAGGGCTTTGTTTGATCTTATGAACGCTGATCAAAAAAATCAGCTCTTTAATAACATAGCTGCTTCTATGGAAGGTGTTGATAAGGCAATCATTCAAAGAGCTTTAGGGCATTTTGAAAAAATCAGCCCTGAGTATGCTGCTGGAGTAAAAAAAGCTCTTGGTTAATCTTAAGCGTAAAGTCTTTTTGCTTTACGCATTTATAAACTTAAAACTGCCAACTTGACGCTCCTTGGAGTTGGCAGTTTTAAGTTTATGCAACATAAGGAAGTTACAATGATACAAAATTTAACTCAAGAAGAAGAAAAACGTTACGAAGAGCTTTGTGCCATGGCGTTTAATTTTGCCAGAAATGATGAATGCGAAAACCTCAAAACGATGATAGAAGCTGGCTTAAGTGCAAATTTAAAAAACCACAAAGGCGATAGTCTTTTAATGCTCGCAAGCTATCACAACGCCTTAGCGACTGCAAAAATGCTTTTAAAGCATGGAGCAATAGTTGATGAGAAAAACGATCGCGGACAAACGCCCTTAGCTGGTGTATGCTTTAAGGGTTATTTTGATATGGCTAAGCTTTTAGTGGAGCATGGAGCAAATATCAATGAAAACAATGGCTTAGGCATGACACCTTTTTCTTTTGCTTTGATGTTTGCACGAGCTGATATTGCGCAGTATTTTGCCGAGCAAACAAAGATGAGTGCAAGCAGAAGACTTTTACTTTGGTTTTTGTCTCTTTTCAAAAAAGCAAATAAAATTTCAAAAAGAAACAAGTTTGCCTAAAATTCTAGACTATTAAAAATAAATTTTTTCTTATAATCCGTATTTATACTTATCTTTTGTTACATTTTGTTTTTTATCTTGCACTGAATATGAAAGTGTGTATTTACAAAAAGTAACAATATCTTATTTATTTTTAAATATTAAATAATAATTTAATATTTATTTAAATATTTTTAGTTTATATTGCTTCTTGTAAAGACTAATTGGTCTTTAGATTTTATTCTTAACTTAAGGAGAAACAAGATGGCAACACGTAAAGAACACGATTTCATCGGTGAGCTTGAGATCAGTGATGATGTGTATTATGGGGTGCAAACCTTTAGAGCAATGGAGAATTTTAATATTTCTCATGATAGACTCAAAAATTTCCCTCGTTTTATACGCACTATGGCAAGGGTTAAAAAAGCAGCAGCTATGGCAAACTGCGAATTAGGACTTTTAGACAAAGAAAAAGAAGGGGCTATCATTAAAGCTTGTGATAAAATTTTAGAGGGCGGATACTACGATCAATTTGTCGTTGATATGTTTCAAGGTGGAGCTGGAACAAGCACGAATATGAACGCAAATGAAGTCATTGCAAATATTGCTTTAGAAATTTTAGGACACAAAAAAGGTGAGTATCAATACCTTCACCCAAATGATCATGTAAATCTCTCTCAAAGCACAAACGATGCGTATCCAACAGCACTTAGAATGGCTTTGCATGATTATTTAAGTGATTTAGCTAAGGCTATGGAGCATCTTAAAAAAGCTTATGAAAGAAAGGCAGTTGAATTTAAAGATGTGCTTAAAATGGGACGAACTCAGCTTCAAGATGCCGTGCCTATGACTTTAGGTCGCGAGTTTCAAACCTTTGCGGTAATGATAGGCGAGGATATAGAACGCGTTTTAGAAGCAAGAAAGCTTGTTTTAGAGATCAATCTTGGTGGAACAGCCATAGGCACAGGCATAAACTCACATCCTGATTATCCAAAAGTGGTTGAGAAGAAATTAAGAGAAATTACAGGCTTTGAATACAAAGTAGCTGATGATTTGATCGAAGCGACTCAAGATACAGGTGCTTATGTGCAAATTTCAGGCGTGCTTAAAAGAGTGGCTACTAAACTTTCTAAGGTGTGTAATGACTTAAGATTATTAAGCTCTGGTCCAAAATGCGGGCTTAATGAAATTAACTTACCAAAAATGCAACCAGGTAGCTCTATCATGCCGGGCAAAGTAAATCCAGTTATCCCAGAAGTTGTAAATCAAGTATGCTTTTATGTAATAGGAGCTGATGTAAGCGTAACCTTTGCAAGCGAAGGCGGACAGCTTCAGCTTAATGTGTTTGAGCCAGTTATTGCTTATAGTCTTTTTAATTCTATAGTTATGCTTGAAAAAGCGATGAAAACTTTGGCTGATAAATGTATAGATGGCGTTACAGCCAATGAAAAAATCTGCTCTGATTTTGTATATAACTCCATAGGCATAGTAACAGCACTAAATCCTTACATAGGTTATGAAAACTCAGCTTCCATAGCTAAAGAAGCTCTAAATACAGGTAAAAGAGTCTATGATCTAGCCCTTGAAAGAGGACTTTTAAGCAAAGAAAAGCTTGATGAAATTTTAACTCCAGCAAATATGCTTAATCCTCACATGACAGCGAAAAAATAGGGGAAAGTTATGGATATTTTACTCATACTTCAAATCATCGTTTTACTTGGTGCCATTTTCTTAGGCGTTCGCCTTGGAGGCATAGGCATAGGCTTTGCTGGTGGGCTTGGCGTAGTCGTGCTTACGCTTATACTTGGTATGAAAGTAGGTAATATCCCTTGGGATGTTATCTTAATCATTATGAGCGTCATTGCAGCTATTTCAGCTATGCAGCTTGCTGGTGGGCTTGATTATCTCGTGCAAGTAGCTGAAAAGATATTACGTTCAAATCCAAAGTATATCAACTATCTTGCTCCAACCGTGACTTATGTTTTGACACTTTTAGCGGGCACAGGACATACAGCTTTTTCTATGATACCAGTTATCGTTGAGGTAGCAAAAGAGCAAAACATCAAGCCTTCAGCTCCTCTAAGCATAGCTGTTGTTTCAAGTCAAATCGCCATCACAGCAAGCCCAGTTTCAGCTGCTGTTGTATATATGACAGGGGTTTTAGAGCCTTTAGGCTGGAGCTATCCTTTGCTTTTAGGAATTTGGATACCAACAACCTTTGTGGGTTGTATGCTTACAGCTTTTATCATTTCTAAAATCACTGATCTTGATCTAAGCAAAGATGAAGTGTATCAAGAAAGACTTAAAAATGGGCTTATCAAAGCAAGCACAGGAGCAATTCATACTGAAGTAAAACCAGGCGCCAAGCTTTCAGTGCTTATTTTCTTGCTTGGAGTGCTTTGTGTGGTATTTTATGCAACAACGATTTCAGATGTAGTGCGTAAGCCTATGCTTGATTATGTGAATATGCTTATTGCTGAGGGTAGTTCTTTAAGTGCTTTGGCTGAATTTGTAAAAAGCTATATTGATCCTGTGCGCTTGCCAAGAGATGGTGCGATCATGAGCTTTATGCTAAGCATTGCGGCTTTAATTGTGATCTTTTGTAAAATCAACACCGCAAAGATTTTTGAACAAAGCGTGTTTAAATCAGGTATGGTAGCTTGCGTGTGCGTGCTTGGTGTAGCTTGGCTTGGAGATACTTTTGTGGCTGGCTATAAGGGTCAAATTCAAGATATAGCTGGGGATTTAGCGACAAAATTACCTTTCCTTGTGGCTGTAGCCTTTTTCTTTGCAAGTATGCTTTTATACTCTCAAGCAGCTACAGCTAAGGCTATCGTGCCTACTATAGTTGCTGCTCTTTCCATCTCAGCAACAAGCGATGGAAGCATTGCTGCAAACTCATACATACTTGTAGCTTCTTTTGCTGCAGTTTCAGCTCTTTTTGTGCTTCCTACTTATCCAACCTTACTTGGTGCGGTGCAAATGGACGATACAGGTTCAACAAGGATAGGAAAATATGTATTTAACCATGCTTTCTTGGTTCCAGGAACCTTAGCTATCGCTTTAAGTGTAGCTCTAGGATTTTTAGTCGCTCCACTTTTTTAAATTTTTTACAAGTTCGCCTTTATGGCGAGCTTGTTTTATCATAAATCATACTCTTTTATCACAAAAATAAGCTTTTATTGTTTTAAATTCAAACAAAATGAAGCATAATCATTATATACTTTTTATCAATTTAGCTTTATGATTAAGGAAGAAGCATGTTTAATAACAAAACTTTAAGCATACCAGCAAGCGAGGATAAGGAGCTTGAGTTAAAAAGAGAAAATCCGCTTGAGTTTAAGCTTGATTTTGATGATGAAAAACCGGTTAAGGCTTTGTTTTTTCTTATCGCTGGTTTGGGCGAGGATAACAATCAAAGCTATCAAGATCATTTGGCTGAATTTTTAGTTAAAGAATACCAAGTCGCTGTGATACGAGTAAGTTACAACAATATAGGACTTCGTCCGCAAAATGGAGCGACTTTTGTTATGGACGCAAAAGATAAGGAAATTTATCTACGAGTAGGCGAAGGTCTTAATATCAACTTTGCAGATAATTTTTTTCCACCACATGATCTTAGTCAGCAAGAAACATATCAAGCCTGCGCTATACTCAATAACGCTATACAAGAAAGACAAAACAGAGGCTTTTACAAAAAAGGCATAAGGATCGGTATAAGCATTAGCGTGCAGCCAGCTCGCAACGAATACTTAAATTTTGGTGTTTTACAAGCCATGGATATACTTAATGTTTTACAATTTATCAAGAAAAATCCACCTTTTATACTTGAAAAAGATTATAAAACGATTATGTTTGGTTCATCTCATGGCGGGTATCTTGCTTTGCTTGCGGCTAAATTTGCTCCTTGGCTTATCGATGGTGTTTTAGAAAATTCAGCCTATGTAAAGCCACAAATGCGTCTTTTTGGGCTTGGAAGGGATGTGGATTATATTAAAGAGTGTGAATTTCAAGCTGGTGAATTTTTTGAGCATGTTGTGTTGTGCTGTGTTACAAAGACACCTTTTTCGCTTGATACAAATTCAAAATATTATTTTTCAAGCGATCATCATCATATACGAGATATCTTTAATGAAGCCCATTTACGCACTCAAGCAAACTATCCAAAGCCTTATTATATCAGTTATCATAGCATACAAGATGAACTTGATTTAGCCCAAAACAAAGAACAAATGTTTGAGCTTTTAAAAGAGCTTGATTTTAAAGGCTCGCTTCATATTATCAAAGATGAAAGCGAAGTTGATGGGACTTTTATCAAAAGCTTAAAACATGGCATGGGTATGTCTTTAAAAATGCTGATACAAAAAGAATTACCCACTTTACTTGCTTTAAAAAAACGCAAACTTTCTAAAAATACACCAAGAGAAATTCTTTATAAAGGCGAAAAGCTTGATTATCTTTTTAAAGAAACTCATGGGGGGGGGGCATTTGAATTAGAGCTTTTTAGGCATGATTAAATTTGCAAAAGTTTATGAGTCAAATTCTTTTATAAGCTCTGCTTCAAGCTCTTTTAAAGCCTCAAATTCTTTGTTTTCTTCTTGGCTTTTATGAGTAAAACATACTTTTTTCTCATGCAAAGCGATCTTAAATAAATCACTTTGCGCATCAATAGCTCTTGTGATAACATCACCTTCTGTAAAAACAAAGCGGATTTCATTATAATCTCTACTCCACAAACCGCTTTGATTAAAGACTTCTGCTTGATTGATGATATTGTTTATTTTGTTGATTTGTTCTTTTACTTCATTTTCTACTTTTTGCTTATTTGTAAGTTTTTGTTCGACTTCTTTTATTTTATTGACTAAATTTCTAAAACGAATGATTTGATCTGTAAAGCTTTTTGGTGGCTCTTGGTGAGCGTCTTTCATAGCTTTGTAAGATAAAAGTATATTTTGCATATTTGGGCTGATAAGCTTATAACTTTCTTGGAGGCTTTTACAAATTTTTTCACACTCTTCTAGTTCTTGAAGCTTTTGCTTTCCTCTTGTTAAAGCATCATTAATCTGCTTAAAGTCAAGGGCATCAACGATAAATTTATTTGTATCGCCGCAACATTCTTTGATAAAGCAGTTGTTTAAGAAATGAATTTCATTTGTGCTAGCGAGATTCTCAATATAGACATTTTCAGCATAAATTTTTGCGTTGATTGCATTTTTTACAAAGGCTGTTTTTGCTTCTAAAATACCGCGTTCTAAGGTATCAACTATCGCCACTTCAGCACGCAAAAAACCTTTGAGATTAAAAATTCTTGCATGTTTTGCATAAATTTTTGCTTTTGAGTGGATTTGTCCTTTGATATCAAGCCTTTTATTGGCTTTAACTATAGCATTTTCGGCTACTGAGCCGTTAAGATTGATGATTTGAGCTTCTACTGTGATGCCTGAATCTATACCATCATCAAAGCGATTTGCCATAGTTAAGTTGATATTAACCTCTTCACCTTCACTTGCTTTTACGGAGCCTGAACTTTTTAGACTAAGCTTTTTATCTGAAGTGATTTCGTTGCTAATATCAAAATTTAAGTCTTTATTTTGCATAAAACCATCGATTTTTGCAAAATATTTGATGATTTTATCATTTTCTTCTACTTCGAAATTTTGCTCATTGATTTTTGGACGACATTTTGCTAGCTCGACTTTGCGTTTGATGACATGATTTTTGATGTTTTTACCATCAATCCCTGTGCGAACTTTTTTGTATTCAAGTGTCAAATCACCTTTATTTAAGGTTGCAGCTAAATCACCTTTTTCAAAATCTGATTCAAAGTGGGCTTTTTTCTCATCTAAAATTTGGCGAAAATGCATGATAAGCTCATCTGGTTTATCATCAATCTTTTCAATACCTCTTGCTACTTCAATCACAACATCATTAATCATACAAATTCCCATACTTACTTGCTCTACAAAGTCTTTAATCAAAGAATGCAGTGCAAAAGCACGAATACCTATAAGTAAGTTAAGTTCAATCATTTGACGATAAATTTCTTGCAAAATATCCTCATATAACTCATCATAATACTCAAGGTGTGTATCTTGCTTGATTATGGCTTGGATATTGATAAATTGCTCATCGTATTTAAGCTCAAGCTCAAAACGAGGTGGAGCTTTTTGAATCACTGCAATTTCATAGGTTTGATAAATATTTAATTTTTCATTTATAAAAAAGCTATCGCTTTCAAAGACATTAAGCTGCGTGCTTTTAAGCTCGATAGACAAGCCGTCGTTTGATTCTGTATAAAAAGTCGTAAAATTAAGCACCTTAAATGAATGCTCTTGTGGATCAAGTGTATTTTTTTTAAGATATGCTTCATAGTCAAAAACCGGTGTTTTTGATACAAAGCTCGTAAGAATTTGCGAACTCATTTGTAACTCCAAAACTAAGTTTATTTGATATTTAACAATTATTGATTAATTGTATTTTTTCACATATATTTTGATTATAAGTTAAAAATAATTATTTTGAGCTTAAAACTTAAAATAAGCTCATTTAAGTGGCAAAAACTCAACACTTCTTTTTTTAAAAATAAAGATTTTATTTTTTATCTTTAACCTAAAATTCAACAAAAAAATGTATAATTAGTTCTTTTTTATGAAATGTCTAAGCTTTTTAAATCCGAATTTTCGGTGCTTAACATTAACTTACCCAAGAAAAAGGAGAAGTATTGATGTATGCGATCATCAAACACAGCGGCAAGCAATACCGAGTAAGCGTTGGCGATGAGCTAAAACTTGATCGTTTTGAAGCCGAAGAAAAAAGCAGTATTGAAGTCACAGAAGTGCTTGCACTTAGTGATAAAGAACTCAAGGTAGGTGCGCCTTTGCTAGCTGGTGCAAAAGTTGTTTTAGAAGTGATTAATCACGGCAAAGACAAAAAAGTCGTGATTTACAAAAAAAGACGCAGAAAAGATTCAAAGATAAAAAGAGGCTTTAGAAGACAATTCACACGCGTTAGAGTAAAAGAAATCAAAGGCTAAGGAGTAAAATATGGCACACAAGAAAGGTCAAGGCTCAACTCAAAATAACCGCGATTCCATAGGTCGTCGTTTAGGTGTTAAAAAATTTGGTGGTGAATTTGTCCGAGCTGGCAATATCATCATTCGCCAAAGAGGCACAGCAACTCACGCTGGCAACAATGTAGGCATGGGTAAAGATCACACTATCTTCGCTTTGATTGATGGTTTTGTGAAATTTGAAAGAAAAGACAAAGATAGAAAAAAAGTTTCTGTATATCCTGCTTAATTTTTTAGAGGATTTATCCTCTAAAAACTCTTTTATTAACTTCTTTTTTAAATTTAAAGGCTTTTGCTATGTTTATTGATAGTGTAAAATTAGTCCTTAGCTCTGGAAATGGTGGCAAAGGAGCGGTAAGCTTTCGCCGTGAAAAACATGTGCCCTTAGGCGGTCCTGATGGCGGTGATGGTGGCAAGGGCGGCGATGTGGTTATCGTGTGTAATAATAACGCTCATACCTTGGCTAATTTTAAGGGCAAAAAAGAACTTAGCGCACAAAATGGACAAAACGGCGATAAACGCAACCGCAATGGCAAAAGTGGAGCAAATCTTGAGATCTCAGTGCCTGCTGGCACACAAATTATCGATGATGAAAGTGGAGAAGTTTTACTTGATATGACAACTCACTTAGAGCAAAAAATATTACTCAAAGGTGGTAAAGGTGGGCTTGGCAATACGCATTTTAAAAATGCGACAAATCAACGTCCAGATTATGCTCAAGCTGGTATTAAGGGGCAAAGCTTAAAGGTGCGTTTAGAACTTAAGCTTATCGCTGATGTTGGACTTGTGGGCTTTCCAAATGTTGGCAAATCAACACTTATAAGCGTGATCTCAAATGCAAAGCCACAAATTGCAAATTATGAATTTACCACACTCACACCAAAGTTAGGTTTGGTTCAAGTTGGTGAATATGATAGTTTTGTTATGGCTGATATACCCGGCATCATCGAAGGGGCAAGTGAGGGCAGGGGCTTGGGACTTGAGTTTTTAAAGCATATAGAACGCACTTCTTTTTTGCTTTTTGTGCTTGATCCTTTGCGTGAGTTAAGTTTAAAAGAGCAGTTTGAGGCTTTAAGCAAAGAGCTTGAAAAATTTTCATCAAAGCTTTATGAAAGAAAATTTGGCATTATGATCTCAAAAAGTGATAGTATAGAACTTATGCCTGAGTTAAAAGAAAAATTTGAAGTCGCTTTTAATGAGCTAAAAGCTCATCTTAAAACACTTAAAAATCCAGAATGTTTTATCATCAAGGTTTCAAGCTTGCAAAGTCTTGGGCTAAGTGAGCTTAAAAATGAACTTTTTAAACAAATCACTCGTGTGTAATAATGCAAGGCTTTATCCTTCATACCCAACGCGTAAAAGATGAAGACTTAATCGTTTATGTGTTAAGTCAAAGGGCTGTGATTAAGGCATATCGCTTTTATGGTTTAAGACATTCAAGTATTTTAAGTGGCTATAAGATAGATTTTGAATTAGAAGAAAATCCAAGCTTTTTACCTCGCCTTAAAGATACGCTTCATCTTGGTTTTAAGTGGATTATGAGTCGCGATAAAATGTTTATTTGGCAGGAATTTATACGACTTTTTTATAAACACTTAAAAGATATTGAAGCACTTGATTCATTTTATTTTGATTTGCTTGATGAAAGCTCAAGACGTTTTGAAAGGCAAAATCCATTTCGTGTTATTGTTGATGCTTATGCAAATTTGCTTGAATTTGAGGGCAGGCTTCATAAAGATTTTTATTGTTTTGCTTGTGATGAACTGATAAATGAAGATGAAGTAACGCTCATAAGAGGTTTTTTACCAGCTCACAAAGCCCATGCTTTGAGTTTTAGTTTTGATAAAAATAAACTTAAGGACTTTTTTACGCATAAAAATTGCTCGGTTTTTGATGATGAGGAGATTAAAGAGCTTTATATGCTTATCAAAGAGGGATTTTAGGGTTTTTGTAAATAAAAATTGATGATAAAAACTTCAATTTAAGCTAAAAATCGCTACAATTGATAAAAAATTCACACTCATACTGATAAGGGTAAAATTAATGAAAAGCGTTGTTTATGAAGTCGGCAAAAAAGCTTTGTGTTTTTTGGATTTAGCGAGTAAAAGACATGCAAATTTATGTAAAAAGCTTGAAAATAGCGAAAATTACTATGTTTCTTGTTTGCATGATAGTGATTTTAAAGCCCGATTTTTTAAATGTGAGATTGCCAGCACAGCCTTTGTTTTAGCGCTTTTAGCAAGGCTTGGTAGTGATGAGTTTGATATGCTTGATGAGGGGTATTTGAGTGCTGAGAGTTGTTTGGGCGAAGAAGAAGCTGCTGAAATTTTAGACTTTTTAAACGAGGCTGAATTTCTCATCATCGATATAAATTTAAAAGAGCATAAGGATTATGAAAATATCTTATTTTTTTGTGCTTTTTTGGCTCATAAATTTAAGCTTAAATTCGCTTTTAGCGATGAGAGCGAAGAAGAGCTTTTAGTGCAAGATACATTTAGGCATTTAAAAGAGCTTGATAATTATGATGGTTTAGTGCTTTTTCGTTTGAAAAACAAGGATAAATTTTTGCATTGTTCTCAACAATTTTCACAAATTGCTAAGATAAATGATCAAGCAAATATTCTCATAGAAAGTGAGTTTTTTAAGCTTGAAAGCAAGCTTATGTGTGATGAGGGCTTAAACACGATCATTGCTTTTTTAGACTTTGATACAAAGGGCTATGATTTTGTGCGTGTAAAACTTACAAAGATATAAGGCTTTGGTGTTTAAATTTATTTTTTATGGATATAATTATTTTATGAGAATTTTATGTATATTTTTACTGAGTTTTTCTACTCTTTTTTCTTTTGAGATCGTTTTAAACAGAGGTAGTGATAATAACAACCCCTTTGGCGTGCTTCATTTAAAAAATGATGAAAACTTTACTTGTAAAGAATTTGAAGAAGGGGATTTAAAGCATTATGAATGCGAAATTTTAGGAGTAGTTGAAACAAGACTTGATAATCAAAGTTTTGATTTTTTTGATCTTAATTTTACAAAAACAAATCAGCTCACTCAAATTTTTATACAAGCTAAAATTCCATCAAAAATGTTTAATTTGTCTCAAAAAATTTATGATGAAAATGTAGTTTTAAGTGATAATAGCGATACAAATTCCACAAGTTTTACCTTTGTTTTTTCTGACGAGATAGCGTATTTTAAAGATCATGATGGACTTGACTTTGACATTAATTTTTCTAATTTACAAACGCCTTTTGTAGGAGCTTTAGACTTAAACTCAAACCCTGTGCTTATCCCTCAAAGTGCTGATATAAATACCTTTTTACGCATCAAAGAAGAGTATGAAAAACAAAATTACACTCAAGTTATCACTGATGCAAGTAATGCGATTGAACGTTATCAAGGCAGTATTTTTATGAACGAGTTTATCTTATATAAGCTTAGAGCGCAAAATCAGCTTTATACTTACACTCCAGACTTTAGAAACCAAAATCAACTTGAGCAAATGGTAGAAGATGCTAAAGAATGGAGCAGAACCTTTACGAGTGATAGAAATTTTCCCGAAATTTCATATATTATGATGCGAGCATATATGGCACTAGAACAGCGAGCAAATATGGAATATGTGGTTGAAATTTTAAGCAATGAATACCCTGAGAATTACTTTGCTCAGCTTGCTTTGCTTGATTATGCAGATTATTTGCTTACTCTTGGCGATAGAGCAAAAGCCCAAATTATCTTTAATGATCTTTATTACAGAACACAAAATGTTGATATAGCCGCAAGAGCTGGGCTTTCTTTAGCTAGACTTGCACTTATCGCAGATGATACAAATCAAGCCTTAAATCTTATCAATACCATTACAAACGCAAATGCAAATTCTTTTATCCAAAACAAAGCCCTTTCTTTAGAGCTTGCAAAGCTTTTGTATGATAAAGACAATCCTCAAATAAGTGCGATGATCTATGAAAGAGTATTTAATAGCTTAAATAGAAGCGATAAAGAATACGAAGAAGTGCTTAAAAACCTCGCCCTTGCACTAAGTAAAACAAATGAATATCAAAAAGCCAAGCGTTATCTTGACTTATATACAGATGAATTTGGCGATGGGGAGCATTTGGCTTTAGTAAAAGAAGCAGCCGATCGAATCTTTTTTGATTTGAAAGATGGAAATTCAAGCTTTTTGCACGAAAAATATCAAAGCTTGATGAAAGAATACGCTAATGAAATCGCTGCTAAAGCTCTTCTTTATGATGTAAAATTGTATTTTGATGAGAACAATACCCAAGCCGTGCTTGATTATAAAGATGAGATAGAACGATACAATAACCCTGAGATGAAAAATTTGCTTGAAAGAGCGGCTATTTCAAGGCTCAATGAAGACTTAAGGGCGGATAATTGCTCCGGGGCAACAAGCCTTTTTCAAGCCTATAAAGAGTATGAAATAGGACAGAAAATCAATAACAAAAAAGCTATGCTCGCGTGCTTAAAAAGAAATTTACAAGTTTCTTTAGCTGAAGAATATATCGATAAAAATAGGCAAGAAGACAGCATTTATTATGATTTGGAAAAAAGCGAATTAGAGCTTAATGCTAAAAATTATGCAAATACTATCGCTTTGGCAAATGGCGTGATTGATTCAAGGACGATGAAAAGCGATGAAGAGCGGTTTAATGCGTATTATTTCAAATTTTTAGCCCAGCTTAGACAAAATGATTATAATGCTGCGATTAAGAGTCTTGAAGCTCTTGAACGTTTTGAGATGAACTTTAAAATGGTTGAGCTCTATCATGAGTTTTTACTTTATTGTAATGAGCAAAACCTCACTACGAGCATACTTCACTATGCACCAAAGGCGATTGATTTTCAAAATTTAAAAGGGGTAAATGTATATAGTCCAGAGCTTGAGTTTATGTATCTTGATGCTTTAAATAAAAGTGGAAATTTTAGTGAAGCTTTGGCTGTTTTAACGGATTTGATAAAGCTTAACTTAGATGCTGAACAAAGAGCAAGGGCTTTTTATATACAAGCTGAAATTTTTGAAAAAACACAAAATTTAAATGCCCAAAGAACGAGCCTTACACAATGCCTTGATATTAATGCAAGTTCGAATTGGCAGAATTTATGCCGTGAAAAAATGAATATTTTAAATACAAATTAACACTTTAACAAAGGAGAAACAATGTTTCATATCGTTTTTAATTCAGATGAAAATTATGCAAAATACACAGCGGTGATGATGTATTCTATCATCAAAAACACCAAAACCAACAATGCAAGCGAGGGGGGGGGGCTTTAACTTATAAAGCATTTGATGATAATTTAAATTCACAAGAAAAACTTAAATATCACTTTCACATACTTACAAATAATTTTAGCCAAAACACCATAGATCGCTTTTATGCTCTTGAAAAAGAGTTAAATGCCCTTTATCCTTGCTCTATACACATTCATCAGCTTGATGATAGCATTTTTAAGGACTTGCCAAAACTTGGGGCAAATCATACGACTTATTTTCGGCTCAAACTCGCTTCTCTTTTAGATACAAGTGTTAAAACTTGTTTGTATCTTGATGTGGATATGCTTGTTTTGGGAGATTTAAGGGCTTTATTTGCTTTAGATTTGCAAGATAAAGTTTTAGCAGCTGTTTATGATGAGAGAACGCAGAGTAAGAGAATTTTAAAAAGCTTAAACTTAGAGTATAAAGATATAGCCTTTTGCAAGACTTATTTTAATGGCGGTTGTATGTTAATTAATCTTGAGGAATTTAGGAAACAAAATCTGGAGCAAAAATGCCTAGAACTTATGCCAAATTATGATTTAAAAGCCCATGATCAAGATATATTAAATGCTTTGGTGCAAGGACAAAAGGTGCTTAAGCTTCCTTATGAATACAATATCTTCGTGCATTCGTATTCTTTTGTTAGAGCAAATGATGAAAGAAAGAAATTTGATGTGGATTACTCGCGAAAAGAGCTTAATTTTGCTTTAAAAAATCCTATCATTTTACACTTTACAAACGAGCATAAGGCTTGGTTTGCACCACATAATTATATCAATGAAAAAGGCGAGTTTTTAGGCGAGATATGGTGGCGATATGCTCTACAAACACCGATTTTTAAAGACGAACTTTATGCTGAATATAAAAATTTACAAGAAGCTTTAGAGCTTCAAGAGCCTTATACTGATGAAATCGCTTTTTTGATGATACAATGCACAAAGTCTTTCTTGGGTTATCTTCAAATGCCTTTTGTGATTTTTCAAGCGATTAAAAAATATGAGCACGATAAAACAGGCTTGAAAAAAAGAAAACTTGAAGAACACAATCTTGGTTTTGAGCTAAGAAAGATAGCTTTTAAGGCATATTGGCGAAGGAAAGAAGGAAAAATGCTTTCTTTGCCATATCAGGCTTACCGCACTCAGCTTAGAGTAAGAAAATATGGGCTCAATAAGCTTAAAGAAGAGTAAATTTTGTAAGGTTTTACATTTGGTTTAATTTTGCTTGCATAAAACCTTGAAGCTCATCATACGCTTTGCTTTGCTCAAGGCTAAACTTATCAAAACCTTTGTTAAAAGTTCTTTGTCGTTTAGCAAGCTGGGCTGTGTGCGTTGTGATGAGTGTTTCAAGCTCATGAAGTGAAATTTCACCATCAAGATAAGCTTTACACTCTTTTAAACCTATGGAATTTAAAGGCTTTAAACTTGTATCAAAATGCATAAATAAATACCTCGCCTCCTCAAGCAAGCCCTTTTCAAGCATAGCCTTTGTTCTTTTAGCTATCCTTTGTCTTAAAAGCTCTTTATCGCACACCAGCTCAAAGATATCAAGCTTTTTAATCAAAGCTGGCTTTAAGGTGCGTTTTAAAAACTCACTTGGCACTTCTTTGCTAAACTCATAAATATCAAGCCATTTTCTTAAGCGATAAGTATCGTTTTTTTCTATCTTTGCTTTTTTATCTATACGTTTTACAAGGGCGTAAATAGCTTCATTATCAAGCTCATAATGCAAAAGCGCAGGCACCTCTTTACTTAAACCACTCATTAAAGCCTTTAAGTAAAAACTCGTCCCACCCACGATAATAAGAGGCTTATTTGCCTTTAAAGCTGCGTTTTTAGCTCTTTTATACTCTTTGAAAAACAAAGCCACATTAAAGGCTTCATCTACGCTTAAAAGATTGATTCCAAAATAATTAATACACTGTGTATCATCAGGCTTAGCCGAAGCGATATTGATCTCTTTATACACACACAGGCTATCAAGACTCAAGATAAAGGCGTTAAATTCAGCAGCTAGCCTTGAAGCAAGCTCGCTTTTACCACAAGCTGTGCAGCCAATGAGTGCAAATTCAAAAAACATAAGCGAGTTTTTCCTTAAATTTAAAGTTTTTTTAGTAAAATCATAACAAAAATTTACTAAAGAGTAAAAATAATGAAAACATTTTATACAAAACTTAACACTCTTTTAGAGCTTGTTGTTTTTAAGCATTCTATCTTTGCTTTACCTTTTTTGTTTATTTCTATGATGGTAGCTTCAAAGCTTGAAACTCAAAGCGTTTGGTTTGGCTTTAAGGTGCTATTTTTAGGCATAATCTGTGCGGTGAGTGCAAGAAATTTTGCTATGGCGATGAACCGCTTTTTAGATGAGGATATTGATAAGGATAATCCTCGTTGCAAAGATCGCCCAAATATCAGTGGCAAGATAGATAGAAAAAGCGTGCTGGGCTTTATCTTGCTTAATGCCTTTGTTTTTGTGCTAGCATCTTTTTTTATCAATACCCTAGCCTTTGTGCTTTCTTTTCCTATACTGCTTATACTTGGCTTGTATTCAACTTTTAAACGTTTTTCATCTTTGGCTCACTTGGTTTTAGGTTTTTGTTTGGGACTTGCACCTATTGCTGGAAGTGTGATTGTGCTTGGTAAGATAGAGCTTTATAGTGTGATTTTGTGTCTTGGGGTGATGTTTTGGACGGCCGGGTTTGATCTGCTTTATAGCTTGCAAGATATGGAGTATGATAAGCTTAAAGGGCTTCATTCTGTGCCGTCTAAATTTGGCACAAAGGCGACTTTGTTTGCTTCGGCATTTTGTCATTTTTTGGCGGTGTTGTTTTGGTTTCTGTTTGCTTGGCAGGCTGGACTTTCTTTTGTGGCTTTTTTTGGGGTGCTTGTTTGTGCGGTGATTTTGTTTTTCGAGCAAAAGATCGTGCGTAAGAATTTTGCTCATATTGATAGGGCTTTTTTTACTTTAAATGGATATTTAAGTATCATTTTTTTGATTTTTATTTGGGTTGATTTGATATGGTAAGTTTTTTTAAAACAGCTTTAAGAATTGAATTTGAAGAAAGCACTCTTGATGATATGCGTTTTAATGAAGAATTTATCAGTCTTAATTCAAACGCTCAAATTATGAGATTTAAAAAACTTGCCCAAAAAATAGAATTGAGCGAAAGTGAAGAATTGCTTTTTGATATGCTTATTAGCATAAAAGAAGATATAGCAAGACTTGAGCTAAAAGACAAGCAGCTTTTAATCGCGCTTCAAAATAAAGCTCATATTTCAGGCGTGCATTATGAAAATCTTGAATTTTTAAACACGAATTTAGTTCAAAATCAAGTCTATTATGCTAGATTAAAGATAAATAACAAAGAGATAGCCTTTTTCATCAAGGCTTTAGATGAAAAAACGGCGAGTATTATTAAGATCAAAAGTGAAGATAAAACGCTTTATGATGCTTTTGTGGCACAGACACAAAGAGAGCTTATCAAAGAAATGAAAGGAAAAGAAAATGAGTGATGAGTTACTTTATCTCATTTTTATAGTGATTTTACAAATTGCCTTAGTGGCTTATATTTTTATCAAGGACAAGGAAAATTCACTTAAGATTATAAAGCTTGAAAAAGCAGTGGAAGAGTTGAGTAAAAATATGCACTATTTACGCAAAGAACTTGAGGCAAAAGCTGATATACAAAGTGTAAATTTACAAAATTCAGATGATTTAAAAGATGAGATCAATCTTTTGCTTAATAAAGAAGTCAATAGCAAGATCGTGCCTATACTCAAGAGCTTGAAGGGCTTTGAAAGCGTGATTGAAGAGTTTCAAAATGAGCAAGAAAATAGACTCTCTCATCTTGAGCAAAAAACGCAAAATATCTCAAAGCTTACGCCAAATTATGAAAACGAAGAGCAAAAAATCGTTGATTTGTTTAAGGAAGGCAAAAGTATAGAACAAATCTCAAAAGATTTAAGAATTCCCACAGGAAGCGTTGAATTTACGCTAAAGATGAAAAAGATGGTTGATTAATGCTTGTTGATCGTTATGATAGGGTGATTGATTATTTACGCATTTCAGTAACGCAAAATTGCAATTTTCGCTGTTTGTATTGTATGCCAAAAATCCCTTTTGATGAAAAAATTAATGAAAATTTACTTAGTTTTGACGAGCTTTTTTTATTTGTTAAAGTTGCCATTGATGCTGGGGTGAGAAAGATTAGGATCACAGGGGGTGAGCCACTTTTAAGAAAAGATTTACACAAATTTATAAAAATGATTTTTGAGTATAAAAATAGCATTGATCTAGCCTTAACTACAAATGGCTTTTTGCTTCAAAATCAAGCAAAGCTTTTAAAAGAAGCTGGACTAAAAAGGGTAAATATCTCTTTAGACTCTCTTCATGCAAAAAAACTTATAAAAATTTCTCAAAAAGATATTTTAAAAGATGTTATGCAAGGCATTAACGCTGCTTTAAGTGAGGGCTTTTTAGTCAAGCTTAACTGCGTTGCTTTAAAAGGGCTTAATGATGATGAAATATGTGATTTGCTCGAGTTTGCAAAGGCTAAAAATATCCAAATTCGCTTTATAGAATTTATGGAAAATACCCACGCTTACGGACAGCTTCAAGGCTTAAAAGCAGATGAAATTTTAAAGCTTTTAAGTCAAAAGTATAAAGTGCAAGCCCTAGAAAAAAGTTTAAATGCTCCGGTAAGCTTATACAAAGCAGATGATTATACCTTTGGCATCATCGATCCGCATAGTCATGAGTTTTGCGATACTTGCAATCGTATCCGCTTGACGGCTGATGGCTTGCTTGTGCCTTGTCTTTATTTTGATGAGGCTTTAAGCATAAGAAAGGCTGTGAAACAAGGCGATATAGACGCAGCAAGTAAGATACTTCAAAGCGTGATTGAAAACAAGCCAGAAAAGAACAAATGGAGCATTAAAGATAACGAACGCTCAACAAGGGCTTTTTATCAAACTGGAGGCTAAGTTTATAGCTACTTGTTTTGTGTTATCTTACGAGGAATGAATCAAGAAGCTTTGTTTTTGTTTGCTTCTTGTATGCTTAAAAGTTTTGATTCTAAGGCACAAAGATTATCTACTTTCCAATCACTCGCGTCAATATCTTCTTGATTAAATTCAAAAGGGCTTTTCAAAAGCTCTGTATCACGCACCTCATACAGCATATAAATTCCACTTGTATAACTCATCTGTATAAAAGCGTGTATATTCCAAGAGCTTCTAAAATACCCCATGCCTCTTTTATTTTGATTTAAAACTTCATAAATTTTCATTAAAACTTCTTCTTCCGAGCATCTTCAAGTATATTTTTTGCAATACTATTGACTGCATCAGAAATCACAGAACTATCATTAGCAATCTTCACATTATCTTGAGTTACACTTTCTATATGAGCTACACTTTCATTGATTTGAGTAATACCTGCAGTTTGCTCTTTA
>NZ_QHLL01000012.1 GCF_006864535.1 Campylobacter sp. MIT 12-8780 | reverse complement strand
TTTAGGCGATGATTTGATTGAAGATGAATATAGGCACATTCATAAATAAATAAGGAGGTAAAAAATGAAACTACAAGACTTTGATTTTAGGGTGTGGGACGAGGATAAAAAATCCTTTGTCAAAGACGCTGGATTTGCTAGCCTTAAAAATAGGACATATCCTATTCAAATGCTAATGCAACAACTAAGCTACCATTTTTTAGAAAATGCTTCAGCTTTAAAAATCGAGCTTTGGAGTGGTTTTACAGACAAAAACGGCGTTAAAATCCTTGAAAACGATATTGTAAAACACAAAAATGGCGAGATTGGGCAAGTTTTTTTTAGAAAAGGTTGCTTTGTTGTCATTTATGCTACATATTTCAATGAAAATTTAACTGAAGATGAGCTTGATAGTATAGCTATATATGTTAAATCCACTATTAGAAATGGCGAAAAAAGGCTTGAAGTTATCGGCAATATCCACGAGAATGCGGATTTGCTAAAGCAAGGGTAAAGCGATGAGCACTATATTTTCAATAATTCGTATTTCTTTATCAATAGTTCTTACTTCTTTATTAGTGTTTTCTTTTATAATAGGTATTTGTATTTTTTGCAAAATGTTTAATGACGCTATTAAAGCTATATTTGAAAAAATAAAAGCAAGGGATTATAAAAGTGCTTTTTTGTATATTTGTGGGCTTATTATTATAATATGTGTTTCCATATGTTGTGTATTGCTTATTGTTATGTATTTTAGTAATGTAGATTTAAAATGTTAAGGAGTAAAAATGTCAGCTGAAATAATCACAAAATGCCCTCTTTGCAAAGGAAAGAATGCTTTGAAAAATCACATTGTTGTTTATGATGATGAAGATGGTTTTGAAGAAGAGGTAGAGTGCGAGCATTGTTTTGGTGTTTATTTTATCAAAATAAAAGCAAAGTCTTTAAAAACAGGAGCTTTGCCAGCGAGGTTAAGGAACAAAAAATATGAAGAATTTGAATTAGAGGAACACTTTAAATTAAAAGGCGTGCGATGAGTAAGATTGAGTGGTGTGATAAAACTTTCAATTGCATTACAGGGTGCAGCGGTATCAGCGAGGCGTGCAAAAATTGCTATGCAAGAAGTATGCACAAAAGACTTCACGCAATGTATCTTAAAAATCCAAGCCAAAAAAGCGTGCAAAAATACAGCCAGCCGTTTGATAAGGTTATATTTCACGAAGAAAGCCTTAAAGAGCTAGAAGATACCAAAAAATATCCCTCAGGAAGCAAAATTTTTGTTAATTCTATGAGTGATACTTTTCATAAAGATGTAAAGGAAGAATGGATTAATAGCATATTTTCAGCCATAAGAAAAAGAAAGGATTGTGATTTTTTATTTTTGACAAAACGAGTGGGGTGGATGATAAATCGTTTATGGTTGGGGCTTCACGCTCTGCCAGATAATGCCCTTTTTGGCGTAACAATTGAAAATCAAGAACAATTAGATTTAAGGTTTGAGAACTTAGCAGGGTTAAAACAGGTTAGAGATTTGAACAAAAACACACGCTTTTTCATCTCTTGCGAACCGCTACTAAGCGAGCTTGATTTTGGCAAGGATTTAAAATACATTGATTGGGTTATCGTAGGTGGAGAAAGTGTGCCTAATGCTCCTAAAAAAGCAAGGACAATGAAAGCTGAGTGGGTGCAAAAGCTGTATGAGGACTGCAAAAAAGCAGGTGTGCCTTTTTTCTTTAAACAATGGGGCAACGCACCTCGTGATGAAAGCAAAACTTACGCATTTGAAGCGTGCAAAGAATTTTACAGATAAGGAGACAAACAAAATGAATCAAGAAAATCAAGGGTTGGAAAAAGAAATAAATAAAGCCATAATGGACTTAAAAGCCATTGGTGCTTTCTTTAAAGAGGACTTTTACAAAGAAGCTTTAAGTCTAGCAAAACAAAGAAGTAAAGAATTCTTAGAAAAATATGGCATAGATGATAAAGCTACTTGTGAAAAAGGTTTCAATTCATTATTGGATCATTTATTTGAGAAACTTAAAGACTCAAAAATAGAAAGTCTAAATGAAAACGAAACTGACAAACTTATAAATTATGTTGCCAAAAAAATACGAAATGATCCTTTCGGAAATGAAATTATACTAGATATTATAGAGCAGTGCATATTTGAAAGTGATGTAATAGATGATATTGTTATACCTTTAATCGAAAGAGAAATCAAAAAGGATAATTTTGACGAGTATAATGCCTTTAATATCATCAAACTAATAACTGACAGCTTTAATATAAAGGAGGAAAAATGAAAGCTGAAAATTTTGACTTTAGGATATGGGATTTTAAGTTGAAAAAATCTTAAGTGAGAGGTAAAAAATGAATCAGGAAAACCGAAGAAAAATAACAAAATATAAGGTTGCTTATATCATTTATGCTTTATGGATAGCATTTTTTGCAGGTTTTTCTTGTTTTATGCTAATACCAAACATAATAGCCTTAATTATTCCACCTATCTTATTTTATAACCAAATTTGGTTTGCTGTAGCCCTTTTTTGCTTTGGTTGGTTTAGTTTTACCGAACAACTTTTTTGTAAAACAAAATATTCATTTACTCTATTTCTCATCGGTATAGCAGTAGCTTTTTTCTGGGCTGACATTATTAACAGATATGTTATAGATTTTTCAAAAGATACGAGTGCAATGCAAGAAAGAATGTATAAAACACTAAGCAAAGAAGAGAAACAAAATTTTACATATTTAATAGGTATAAGATCAGATATATACTCTGAATTTAAAATATTGCTAAATGTAACTCAAATAGTTTGTCATTCAAATGAAAATAGCTATGCGTGTAATAAATATTTTACAAATCTTGTAAAAAATACCAAAGAAAAAGCACAACGAGATTATTTGCAAAAAATTGATGGGGAGTAAAAAAGGAATGAAGATGAAATTTATCAAAATTGCAGTAATCATTATGTTAAACTTGTATGCAGTATTTCTTATTTCAATACTTTTTTCAAGCACTATTGCAAATATTGCTCCATTATTTTTAATTGACAATCTTATACTTTTTTCTTTTTTGCATATTATTGTATCTTTAATTGCAGTAATTATTCTTGATAAAAATTCAACTCTTGGTTTCTTTGGAATTCTCTTTATAACATTATTTATTTCTATACAATGTTGTCTAATTATATATAACCTTTTTTCAATTGAAGCTGAGGGGCTTGATTTTTCAACTACTCCACTCAATAAGGAAAGAAAAGTAATGCAAAATTTTATATATGCTAAGCTAAACACTGATGAAATAAAAATTCTTGAAAACACAGAATCATCTTCAAACTTTGCTAAATCAGACTTAGACGAGAGTCTTCACAAGGTTGCCTTTATATGCAAAAAATATCCATATGATCGAGTTTGTGATGATTATGTTTCTTATTTAATCCAAAAATATAAAGATATAGCTCATCATCTTATTCTTAAGCAACGCAAAAAAGAAAAAAGTTCTGATGATTTTTTTAACAAATTCACAAAGGAGAAAAACAATGAAAACAATTAAACTTGAAGATTTTGATAACAATAGGACTATCAAGACTTATGTCAAGGAAAGCTTACAAAAACTTATCTTTGCAAGCATTGTATTTATCATTATAATAACAATTGCTTTCTTTCACAGAGATAGCCAAGCAAATCTAATTGCAGGCATAAGCATATTTTCGCTTTTATTTTTTATTTTTATCTTTGGTATATATAGCGATATAAAAGGCTTAGCTTGGTATTGTAAAGGTTTAGAAGATAAGCAAAATATAAAGGATAAGGAGAAATAAATGAAAGAAAATAAATGGGTTAAATTTATTCCAAAGTCGGAGCAAGTTGCTCAAATACTCAAGCAAGTGCCAAGAGGTGTTCGTGGAACTTTTATAGAACAGGCGATACTTGAGTTTGCCTCTAAAAATCCCTCTATCAGTTTTCATTTTGATGGTATTACAAAGCCAAAAAGAAAGAGAAGAACTAAAGAAGAAATGGCTAGAGATAAGATTTTAAAAGCTGAAAAAGCTATTCAAATAAGCTCTAAAACAGCTGCTAGTCCTGTTAAAACACAAATATATAATGAAGCTTCGGATACAAAAAAAGGGCAAGGAGTTTCACACGGAAAGATGATGTTTGGTTTTGCAGATATTGGTAAGTAAGGCAAACTGTTAGGAGCATAAAATATGATTTTGTTTTATACTCCTTTGATATTTGCTTTTTAGCCACTTTGGAAATTGTAATATTATTTTGCTTTCTAAAACAGTTAAATAATACTATTGGTGCTGATTTTTCTCATCTATGAATTTTTCTAAATTCACTAGGCTTTATAGAATTTTTATCAGCCCATAGTCCCAATTTAAAAGTTTTAGCATCAACTTCTTCTGTGGCATAATCTTTGCTGTATTCAATATAAGCCCACGCATAGCCATTTTTTACCATTTCTTTGTTTATGTCCATACCATCTAAAAGAATTAAGCCTATATTTCTTTGATATTTGTCTTTATCTTTGATAAGCACTTTTACTTCTTTACCTGCGATAAGCGAAGCTAAAAATTCTCTTGCTTTATTACCATAGCTTTGCTTCTTTTCAGGAGCGTCTATACCATATAGTCTAATTCTATGTTTTGTTTGGTTTAAATCAAGCACATCTATAGTATCGCCATCTATAACTTTGATAACTATGCCTTGAATAACACTTTCTTGTGCTTTTTGCTGGTTTAATGATAATGTATAGGCTGATACAATACCTAAAATAAGCACAAGAAAAAGTTGCTTTGGCGTTTTATTCATCAATCTTAAGATTTGATTAATTTTCATTGTTTATCCTTTGAATTTTGTCGTTATTTGATTTTTTCTTTACTAATGCTTATTAGGCTTGGTTCTATATATTCTAAATCTAAGCGAGAAGATATACTTCTTAAAGCTTCAGAAGTTTTTACCATTATTTTTTCCCAAGCTTCAAGCATAGTATCGACTTGTTCATATTCAAGTTCTATGCCTGCTAGGTTGCGTAATTTAAAGAAAATTTCATCAGTTTTTTGAGCCAAATCTAAGATCATATCCGCCTCTTTCGTTCTTGATACTATAATCCTACTATTCTTTTTTCTAAGAATTTGTGTCCGTCTATTTTTCATTGGTATCCTTTTTTATGTTGTATTCTAAAATGCTATATGATGATACTTCACTAGATTTTTTCATACTCTCAAGTTCTTTTATGCTTAGGTTGAAAGTCATCTTTGCTTCAAAAGGCACACAAGCAAATGTTTTTAACTCTTCATTAGGGTTTTTAATATAATACATTGATTCATAATACCCATTATCAACGCCTACAAACCAAATGAGTCGTTTATTTTCATCTTCGTGATAGCGATAATATCTAATAAGATAATGTATTTTTTGTTCCAAATTTTCATCGTTTTTAAGAATTTCTTTAAGAGTTTGCATAAGGCAGGTTTTGGTAAAAAGCACAAATTTTTTATAAGAAATGCTAGCTATTTTAAAACTCCTTTTTTCCATAGTGTTGATTTTTGTCCTCAAAGTCTCTAAGAAAATTCTTTCTATGCTTTCTATATCAAAAGCTTGCTCTTTGATAGGATTGTTTGGTTTTACTTCCTTAACCTTATTTTCAAAACTTTCAAATACATCTTCAAAATCCATATCCAAAATTTTCTCCTTTTGTTTTTCGTTAAGTTCTATTGTTGCTTCTTCTTGCTTTACATCACTTAGTGAAATTTTTTCACTATCTTTAAGATCGCCCTTAATATCCCTAAAATCTACAATAATGCTTTTTTTCTGTTTAGCTTTGTTGAGTGCAAGTTCTACTTTTTCCAAGCAGTCTTCATAATTTAAGCTGTCTCTTGACATTATTAAGCCTATATGGTAAGTTTTGAACTCGCTTAAATTTAATCTTTGGCTTATATCGTATGCTAGATTAAACACCTTGCTTCTATCTTTTTGCATAAAAACAAGATATAGTCCTTGAGCGTGGGTGCAAAAATTAAGCTCATCTATTTGAAGTTCTTTTTTCAAAATAGAGTTAAGACTTTCAAATTCTTTATTTTCAAGTTTGTTGCCTAAATCAAGTTTTAAAAGAGCTAGGTTTGGTTTTGAGCTTGTGTATATAGACTCATTGAATATATTTTCTAATTTTACAAGGTTTTTGGGTTCGATCATTTCTCTTTGGATAGGTTCTTGTTTTGGTATGATCTTGTTTTCTTTTGGCTTGCTTATGGTGTTTGCAGATATTGTTTTGGCTTTTAAATCACAAATTTCTTCGCCTTTTCTATATAAATCAAGTTCTATATCTCTTGTGCCTTTATCCGCATCAATTAAAAATTTAAGCAATACTTCATCTTTACTCAAAGCTCCGCTATGATGTCTTTGCACCACTTCAGCGATTTCCTTTAAATCAGGACAATCAGTAAAACTATCATATAAAATAATTGAAGAAAGATTTTGATGGGGCTGTTCGCTAAATTCTTTAAAATTAACTCTCTTGCCATTTTCGCCAAAGCCTTTCATCTCATATTTTTTGATTTTACCTATATCGTGAGCTAAAGCCACAATGATAGCCTTGCCTATAAAGTCCTTTTTGCTCATATTAGCTTGTTTGATAAGTTCTAAGATAAGTCTAGCAACGCTCAAAGAATGTTTATATACGCTAATTTGTTCATAAATATCAAATCTTGTTTTCTTGTCAAAGCTCACATATTCTCTATCTTTATAAAGCATATTAGGTTCAGTTTTGGCATAAGCAACTACACTAGGGCAATCTTTGTTTTGCTCAAGGAGATTGATGAGCTTAATAATAGTCTTTAAATGCCCACTACTTATTTTTTTTACATAAGGCTTTAGTGTCTCATTTATAAAGAGTAAGCTTGGCATTTCATTAAAGTGAGCCACGCTAAGGAGACTTTCGTTGATATTGGCTATATTTTGGTCTTTGTTGTATATGGTTTTTTCACTATTATTTTTATAATTTTGTGTATTGTATTTGGTCCAAAGATGAGCTATTTCTTCTATATGCACTTGAGTATTTGCTTTTTTGCCTATTTGAAGCTTTCTATCTTGCCAAAGTATTATAGAGATAAGTCCAACTTGTTCTACCATAAGAAAGATAGCAATAATATCTTTGTATTTTTGCATTAAAAACCAATAGGTATTTATATCAAAAAAAGCACTTAGGCTAAAAATTTCAGTATTAAATATAAGTAAAACAAAGATAAAAGAAAAAAAGATAATTAAGCTAACAAAGATATAAAAGCTTACACTTCTAATCAAAGAATGCTTGTATATATAATTCATCGTGCTTTCTATCAGATCAAGCATCGCCTTTTGCCCCACTTTTTTTGGTTATATCAGGAAAAGTGATTTTTAAAGAACCATCATTTACTCTTAAGGTTTTACCTTTAAATCTCCCCTCAAAACCAAAATAATACATTTCTCTTTTAGCTAAGGTTGTAATATGATCAGCTTCAATATTAAGTTCTTCAACTTCCCTTGAAGTAATACCACCCTCAACTGTCAAAAAATAAGAAAAAGCCCTGTGTTTGCCTCCTAGATCAGAAATTGTTTTGGCTGATTTAGTATCATTTAAACGCATAATGATTTTAGTATTGGTAAGTTCTAAAAGCTTATCAGCTCTATCTTTTGTGATTTCGGCTACTAAATCAGCTGAGCTTTGAGTAAGTCCTGTAATGGCTACTTTTGCACCACGAGCTTGAGCATATAAAACTTCTATGCCTATATATACCGAGCTAGCCGCTTCATCTATATAGAGCATTAGAGGCTTTTTAAATTTTCTCCCTGAAGCATAAATACGCCCAACGCAAGATTGTATCATTGAAATAGTTACCTTTGAGATAATACTTGAAACCTGTCTTGTAAGCATAGAGCCTGTCATTACATATAAAAGCACACCCTCATCTTTTTCAAGCTTGTCTATAAAAGCATTGCTTCTTGCCGATCCTATAATTTTGCCTGTATTACCCATAGTCATTTGAGTAAGTGTAGTTCTTAGAGTTGATGATACTTTTGCAAAATAATCCTGAGGAGAAGAAAGGACTTGATTGAAAAGCACAAGAAGTCTATCAAGTTCATCTTCCTCATATTCTCCATTATTTTTAAGCTCTTCAAGATCATCTCTAAGCTCAATTAAACCTGAGTAATATGCTTTTTCTGCTATTTCATTAAAATTTAGAGGCTCGGTATTTTTCTCATATCGCCTTTTAATAAGCAAGGTTTTAACAATAACTGTAGTGGTTTCATTGGCTATATTAAAGAAAAATTCATCTTTAGCTGGCACACTTGCAACTATATGAGCGATAAGTTCTTCTTCCATATAGTAATTACTCAGCGGATTAATTTGTAAAGAAAACTCAGGGTATATAGGACTTATAAACATCACATCATTTTCCCTACCATTTTGTTTAGCAAGTTCATAAAATTTTGAAAATAAAGTTATGTCGCCCTTTGGGTCAATGATAACAACATTATTTCCTTTTGGAATATCTTGTTCTATAAGTCCCTCAATAAGTCTTGTTTTACCCACTCCTGTTGATCCAAAAACAAAGGTGTGATTACATCGATTATCATCATCTTGAAAGATATTAACGAGCTTTTTCCTAGTTTTAATATCTTCAAATTCAAAACCTTTTCCAATGAATGTTTTATTTTTAAACAACTTCATAAAATCCCTTTAAAACAGGCTCGATAGCATCTATTTCATCTTTAGAAATAAAAATATAATCTCTATAGTCTTTTAAAGCTTTGTCAATAGCTTCTTTAAGTGTAAATTTAGGGCGATAAATTTGATGAGTTATATAGCTTTGAAACCTATCCGCTATATTAATATAAGCACATTCCTTAGGATAATTAGTTACTCTAAAATATCCTGTTCCATTTGGTTTTTCGTGATGATAAAGAGCAAATTGAGCTGCTCTGTGCAGTTCTTTTTCTTCCAAAATTTCAGCAGAGATTATAGGGTGGCGTTTAATAAGCTCATATTCTTGCTTGTTAATGCGTCTTTTATCAAGTATAAAATTTTCAATTCCTAAAAACCCCAAATTCGCATAATAACCTGCAAGATAGTATTCTTCATCTTGGATATTTAAAGCTTCGCCTATACGCCTTGAAAGCTCTCCTGTCCGCATAAGCTCTCTTTCTATTTCAGGTTTTAGCTTGGCAAGTATGGCAGTGGTTTCTCTTAATTTGTCTCTTTCTTCATTGTATTTTTGAATGAATTCTTCTTGATTCATAACACTTTTTCCTTTTGCTTTAATAATTTTGGTATTCATCTTGGATTATTTGTTTGTCTCTTCTCTCTTTGTAGCCTTTATAAAAAATGGTAATATAAGGCAAAAAAGCAAAGATACACATAGAAAAGAGAATTTCATAGCCTGCGTCGTGTAAAGCTGGAATTGCATATTTATAATAAAATATATAAACTTGTTTTACTGAAATACCGCTGATAAAAGGTTCAAAAATCCACATAGTCCAATCAGCCCAAGAATATACAAGCTTTGGGTTTTCAAGTGAAATTTTCATTATCCACGAAAAAAGAAGAAAAATTGCTATACCTTTAAGAAGAAAAGAAGCACTTCTACCATTCATTAAGGCAAAAATAGCTCTTCTTGTAAGTAAGCCTTTGTAATATTTAGAGATATATACCATAAAAAGCGTTGTAATAACAATAGGTGCGTATGAGCTTAAGCTAAAAAATAATTGTTCTGTTTGTGTAATAGGCTCATTTTGAAAATAGTATTTATAGCTTGGATAAATCACTTGCAAAAAGCAAAGCAAACACGAAAATATAAAGCTTTCAAGCATACCACTTTTAAAACCTATTTTAAGATAATCCCAAATTTGTTCCAAAGTAAAGTATTCTTTTGGAATTTCTTCGCTTCGTTCTTCTATAATGTGATAGCGTTGAATTTCGCTTAGGGCATTGAGTATATTTCTACCTCCAAGCCATTCTCTTTCTTTTGCTTCCCCAAAATCTAAGTTTGGGTGGGCAAATTTACCTGAACCATATTGATTAACATCGCCCTTATTACCTATACCACCAGTGCTTGGTCTTGATGATGAGGTGTTGTTTGTTTCTGTCATTTTATCTCCTTAGTTCTATGCTAATTTTTTCATTAAGCTGCGTAGCCAAAGCCTTAATTTGTTCCTTGCTTGGCTTTGTTGCACAATATACTTTTACTTCCTTGCCAAAAATTCTTTGTGTGGCATATACTCCACAATCACTAAGTAATTCTTTTGCTTCGGCTAAATCCACATCGCTATGAATTCTACTAAGTGTAATTTTTATTTTAAGTGAATGTTTGCGATATTTTTTAATATGAAAATACATTTGCTTATCAATTTTATAAAAATGGCTTTTAATATCTTTTATAAAAAGAAATTTTTTTGGAGCAAAGCCATAACCAAGTTCTGTCATTACATCAAGTCCTAAGGCTTTAATCCTTGTAATTCTACCTTTGATGATATTATTTTTTGCAAGAGTTTTTGATTTGAGATTTGCAAGCCTTTCTTCGTTAGATATATCAATAAGATTGCTTATGAAATTGTCAAGTATAGCTTGGTAGGTATATCTTGTAATTTTAACTTCTCTAACTCTTTTTTCTTTAAATCTATTATAAAAAGTTTCATAAAAACAAAGTTTATTATTTTTCAATTCATCACTTATTTCTCCATAATTACCGCTTTCTATGATGGCTGTTTTTAAGCATTTAATAACTCTATAAACTTCAACATTGTATTTTTTAGAAAGTCCTTGTATAAAATCCAAGCTTGTCATTTCTTTTCTCTTAAATGCGGAAACTCGTGGTAAAATATTTCAAGTAAGCCATTTTTTTCAAGTGCTTTCAAAACCTTTGGAACGACATTTTTACCTGATATAGTATTATAAAAGCTTGCTTTGCTAAGATTGTTTTGTCTTAAAAAATAGTCTGTTCTTATTCCTCTATTAAATAATTCTATAACTACGAGATGTTTTCTTTTCACTGAAATACCTTGTAAAAATTTTAATAAAAATTATAGCATTAATATTCCTAATAATAATATTTTTTTATACATATTTGATAAAATAATATTATTATTAGGAATATTATAATATCTTTAATTATTTTTATTAATACTAAATTAAGAATATATTTTTAAAATTTGTTAAGTCGATTTTAAAGATATGAATGATAAGATAAATAAATTTTTTCTAGGAATTAAGGTTATGATAGAGAATAATATTGAGCAAGAATCTCACGAAGATAAAGATACAGCCAATCAAGTTGAAATTGGGCAAAGAATAAAAGAAATAAGAGAACTAAGTGGTTTAAGTCAAATTGATTTTGCTAAAAAAATGGGACTTCTGCAAAGTTTTATGTCAAGAGTAGAGCTTGGAAAGATTAATTGTCAAGCAGATATAATTTGCTCTATGCACGAAATTTATGGGGCTAATCCAAATTATATTTTATTAGGATATGAGCCTAAATTTATCAGCAACAACCCATTTAAAGAAAATGTTCTTAAAAATGAAAAAGAAAAGGTGCTGAAAGAATTGGAGAGTTTTGTAAGTAATCTATATAAGTAACTTTTTTCATACGCTGTTAAAAATAATCTTCCAATAAAAAAACTTCTCTTTGTTATAAAAACTAAGATTAAACTACCTTTCATATTAAATTAAATTGAAAATGCAAAGGTAGGTTAAAGTTTATCAAAATTTTAATTCCATAAAAGCCTTGCAGACAGTTTGTAGTGTAAAAATAAAAATACAAAGGAGCTTATATTAAGATTGTAAAATCTAAGGAGCAAATGAAATTGTCTTGTTTGTTAGCAGAGTTAAGCTAAATCAAAGGTATCTATTTTTTTTTTTTTTGAATTTAGAATTTTTAAAGAAAAATTAAAATTTAAATTTAATTTCTTTAAAAATAATTTATATTTAAATTTTCTTTTTTTTATTTACTAAATTCTATAAATTTACTATAAGGCTTCTATTATGACACTTCCAAAATCTATTATGACACTTCCACTTTTTTTGAAAAAATATGCTTTAAAATACTTGCTGTATAGGTATTTATGCAGATTCCAAATGAACTTACAAAAGTCTTTCAAAGCATTGTTTTTAAAATTGTATTATGAGTATATGGGCTTTCAAGTCCTTTAAAAAAATGAAAACTTCTATTATGACACTTCCAAAATCTATTATGACACTTCCGCAAAAATGTAGAAAGGAATAAAATTTTTGATTAAAAAACACAAAAATGCCTTATAAATAGGGATTTTTTTCTATTATGACACTTCCATAGCCTATTTTATAGGCTTTTGAGAGTTATTATTTTGATAGAATGTTATCATTTTATGTTAAAAAGGATTTTTGAAAGTGATTTTTCTATTATGACACTTCCATTTTTTTCAAAGGTAAAAAAAGAAGTAATTTTTTAAGAAAATATATATTCTTTTTGAATTGCTATGAAATGGTGTTTTAAAAGCATTTTTTAATGAATATAATAAGAGCTGTGAGAACAATGATAAATATGATATTTTTGTCTATTGACATTTGAATTTTGCTCCGTTATAATACCGACATTTAATTCATTTTATGAATAGGTTTTAGCAGTTAGGATAAAGCGTCCTCGCCCCGCTCCTAACCGTGCTTGCGGTTTCATTACTGTCTAAATCGTGGTTGAGTTATTTAAGACACTATCGGTTAATTCTTAGCCGATGTAAAACCCTTTTAATTGCTGGGAAGCTCTTAAAAAGTTAGATTTTTAAGATAAGTTTTGCGTGCTTACTCAATAACGCAATAAAGTAGCTTTTAGGGGATATTTATATCCTTTAACGGAATACTTTAAAGGGATTAATTACCGCTTGATCTCAGAAATGAGTTTCAAGGCAAATAGGGTAATGTCTATTGTATGGTAAAAACATTAATCCAAGAGGCAATCAGCAGCCAAGTGCCTAAGTATAATTTATATTATATATGGCAAAGGTTCAGAGACTATCGAAAGTGGGTTTAAGAAATAAAGATAAGGACAAATTTGTGCTTTGCGTAAATAATAAGCAGGGCAAAAATTTATCAAAAGACTTTGCTTGGAGTGTGCTTATTGTTGTATTACAATTATTTTACACTCTGACAAAGCACAAATTTGTCCTTTGAATTGATTCTTAAATCAAATGAGTAGAGTAGAATGTAAGCAGTATATCTTTTTAATTTTTTCCCCTTATTTTTTTTATCTAAATTGAGTTGTAGAGTAAAGACTCTATTTTTTAATCATATATTTTACGAGGAGATTTCATTATGGCTGAAAAACAAAATACCGCCACTAGTAGTGGCAAAAATGCACAAAGCACCAATACTCAAAATGCAAGAACAACACTTAGCAGAAGTGAAATTATACAAAGAAACACAGAAAGAAAGAAAAGAGTCATCGATCAAAATACTAATGCCGCTGTATTTGTAAGTGATTCAAAGGCTGGAACTCAAATATTTTTTAATTTGAGAATGATTGATTCTTTAGATTCGGCTATTAGGCGTGTGTGGGGCGATAAGCTTGAAATGAGTGAGGTGGAAGTATGGTTCTCAGGATTGAGAGAAGTTCAAGATAAGCTTAACAAGCTTCAAGATGTTGGTATGGAGTTGCTTGTAAAGGCTGATAGCCCAAGAGACATCAACAATAGAATACTTAGAAATGCAGTTGTTGAAAGAATTGCCACTAAGAAAAAAATAGATAATCCTCCTGAAGTTAAAACAGAGACTAAAGAGGATATTAAAGCCACCACTAAGAAAAAATAAGGGGGATTTTGGATATGCAAGACATTCCAAAGAGAGGGCTCTGCTAGAAATAGCAAAAATATAGTCCGTTCTTTATCGTGAGATAAAGCTGTCTGCTTTTTACACAAAAACTTTCAAGCGTGTAGTTTTATGTGAAAGTAAGGCGTATACAAAAGTTGCGTTTTGTATAGAACATCAAGAAAATTTTTATTTACTGATACCCACACGCTTTTTTGTTCCTTTTTTTAGGAGCATTCAACTTTGATGTTTCTAAAATTTAGGAGGAAACAATGTTTGATTTTATACTAATGAATGATTTTGCACTTTTAGTTATTGTCGTAATGTCTGTTGTGCTTGTTTCTACTATTCTTTGTGCCGTTCTTGCTGCCGCTATTCAATCTGAGATTGAAAGCTATTTAAAGCAAAGACGCTACAAAAAAATGCTTGTTCTTGAGGGAAAGCTCGATTTCTTTGCGAGTAGACGACTTCAAAGCAAACCATATAGCAAGGCTTATTTTTTCTTTGACAGACAATGCGAATTGGGAATACTTGCTTTACTTCCTTATTGGCGTGAGTTCAATCAAGAAAAATATCGCTATGTTACTAAGGCACAACATACGAGATTGCCAAACTTTTAGTCTTTTTAGACTTTTACACTAAAAAGTCTATTTTATAGACTTTTCTTACATTTTTATGTTATACTCAAGGAGACATAATGCTAGAATTGTTTAAAAACATTAATTTAGGTTTTTTCGTTAATAGCACTTATGGGCTTATGAATGGAAATTTTACCTTTCTTAATGTTATGTTAGCTGTGGTTAGCACCATTGCAATGGGTGCTTGTATCATTTTTGGAAAAAAGGAGAAATAATGACAGGAGATGGTTTTACCCTTGTTTGCATAGGCTTTAGTCTTTTTACTATTGCTTATGTAGCTTATCAATATCTTAAGCTTAAAAAAACAGAAAAGAAAAATAAAGCTTAACTCTCATTAATGGCTTTTAGTTAAGCCATTCTCTCCCTTTTTACTTTCAAACACTTTTTCACAATCCCTTTTGGGATTGCTTTGTTTTGTTTTAAACAAGCAAAATAAGAGCATATCCCTTATAGGGTTAGGTATGTTCTCTTTTGTTTGTTTAAGACAAAAGTCTTAAATTTTTTTGAAAGGAGAACATCACAATGTTCAATCAAATCCAAGTTTTAGGTAATCTTACAAAAGATATAGAGTTGAGTTATACTCAATCAGGAAATGCTTTTGCAAAAGGTTCAGTTGCTTCCAATCGTAAATATAAAACCAAAGATGGCGAAGAAAGACAAGAAACAACATTCTTGAATTTCATTGCTAGTGGTAAAATTGCTGAAATATGCAATCAATACCTTAAAAAAGGTTCTAAAGTATTTATGACAGGTCGCTTATCTCAAAATAACTATACTGATAAAAATGGCAATAGTCAAACTTCTTATCAGATAGTTGTTGAGAAAATTCAATTCCTTGATGTAAAGCCACAAAGCAATAGTAATGCTTCTAATCAAGCTACTCAGCCAAATGCTAATCATCAAGGTGTAAAACAAGCTCCTGCTCCTGTTACTTCTAATATTGAATTTAACGATATAGATCCTGATAATCTTCAACGAGAGGGAGAGGAACTTCCTTTTTAGGTTGTTGCCCAAACTTTAGCTCCTTTTTGGAGCTAGTCTTTTTTTCTACTCCACATCAAAGAGTAAAATTCAACTTCAAATTTTTAACTTTCGCATTTTTATGCTACAATACAAGGAAAGAATATGCAAGGAAACACTATGCAAAAAGATTATTTAAGTGATGGTGCCAAAGCTCTTGTAGCAATTTTTATTAAAGAACAAACTGAAGAATCAGCCATTAAAATGCTCAATGAGATAAGCAGGCAAAATGTTCTTAGTTCTGAAAATATAAAAAATATTGCTATAGATGAAATTCGCAAAGAGCTTTGGAATCTCGTAACAAAAGATGAGTTTAAAGCTGAGATTAGAGCTTTAAGGACTGAGATTTTAGCTACTAAAAATGAGTTAAAAGCTGAAATTGCTGAAGTAAGGACTGAAATTGCTGAAGTAAAAGCTGAACTTAAAGCTGAAATTGCTGAAGTAAGGACTGAAATTGCTGAAGTAAGGACTGAAATTGCTGAAGTAAAAGCTGAACTTAAAGCTGAAATTGCTGAAGTAAGGACTGAGCTTAAAGAAGACATCAATAAGCTTAAGTATCAAGGTATTTTTTGGCTTATAGGCACTGCTGTTGCTACTGTTGTAACTATAGTCGGTGCAGTTTGGGCAATGCTTTCATTTGCTTTAAGCAATATCGCTTAACTTACTCATTAAATCACACTCCACCCTCGTTGAGGATAAAAGTTTTATCCTCAATAGGGATACTACACTTTTATCCTTGTTTTGCTTGAAGATGAGTTAAATAAGCTTAAAGATTAACTTTGAGTTTATTTTTAATTTTTATCTATAATACAAGGAGAAAATATGCAAATAAACATACTCAAAGCTTCACTTTGCGAAGCTGATGATGGCAATGTTGAAGCACAAAGAACTAAAGGAGAAACTGAATATATAGTTTTTTTAGAGAAAGTAGTATTCAGTAATAAATCAACTCCTATTAGCAACGAAGAAGCATTTAATATAGTCGAAGATATTATCAACTAGGCTAGGGCAAATGCTTCAAAGGAAATCAAAGAATAAATTGCTGCAAATAGTTGATCGGTAAACACTATTTCTTAATCAAATTCCACCCTCGTTGAGGATAAAAGTTTTATCCTTAATAGGGATACTACACTTTTATCCTTTCATCATTTTGAGCTTTGACAGGCTCGTTCTTTTGAAAGGAAAATTTATGTCAAATCAAACTTCAGTAAATAAATTTGAAGCATTTATTGCTATGAATTTACCTAAAGCACTTAAAAAAGCAAGTGAAGATAGTTTAGGCGATAGAAGCACTTATGTTGGTTCATCTGACATTGGTGGTTGCTTACGCAAAGCCTATTTAGATAAAATTTCAGAAACAAATTATGATTTAGCAACACTAATCAGGTTTCAGCGTGGACATATTTCTGAAAATATAGTTGCTGCTATGCTTGATGGATTAAATTATGATAAACAAGTTGAGTGCAAAAGCGAATTTGAGGGCTTTGAGCTAAAATCTCATATTGATTTTTTGCTTAAAGCTCCAAAAGAATTGGTAATAGTTGAGGCTAAAAGCGTGCAAAGTGAAGTTGACGCCCCTTATCCATCTTGGGTATTTCAGGTGCAATATCAGCTTCATCTTTTAAAACAAAGCACAAATAAGCCTTTAAGAGCCTTTGTTATTGCATTAAATATTAACACGGGTTGGCATAAGGTTTTTGATGTGCCTTATAACGCTACTCTAGCTGAACTTGCACTTAGCAATGCTAAAAAATTAATTCAAGCTTTGCAAACAAAAGTAGAACCTGAACCTAAAGAACAGCTGTATTGCTCAACTTGCCCTCATAAAGCAAGTTGTCCTCTACTCACTAAAGGAGTGCAAACTCTTAGTGATGATACTTTGACACTTGGCAGAAAACTCACTGAGCTTCACGCTAAGAAAAAAGAAGTAGAAAAAGCTTTAGAAGAAGCAAAAGCCGAATTTGAAGAGCTAATGAGGTCTTTAGAATTAAGCAAGGTTAAAGTTGATGAAAATTTTATTTCACTCACTAAGGATAGCACTAGCGTGAGTTTTGATACAAAGGCTTTAAAAGACAGCGAACCTGAGCTTTATGAAAGTCTTTATGCAAAGTATCAAAAAACAACAAACCGCAAGGGTTATCTAAGCATTAAGTAAGGAGATAAAATGACTATTTCTTACACACCAAATACCACATTTCCACCTATGATTGAGGATATTTCTCCAAAAGAAATAGCGGAGCTTTTTATTGAGTATATTGATACTGATGAAAAGATTGTGGAATTTACAGACAGATTACTTAGTTATTTTAACACCCACCCATTGATTGTGAATTTAGAGCTTTCTTTAGCAAAGCCTATACTTAAAAATAGCAATTTTATTGGGAGGAGTTAAGAGAAGATTGAGTTATTTTGTTTTAAGCCCTAGTTGGGAGATATTTAAAGCTCCTTGCTAGGAACTTTATTATCTCCTTTACTTTTTATCATTTTGATTTTACTAAAGGAGTAAAAAATGAGAACACCAACACAACAAGAAATCAAAGACTGCATAGCCTATTTTAAAGGCAAAGGAATCTACGCTTATGAAAATGATGGCAAAGTTATAGTTAGCTTTGATATGGAAGATATATCCATAGAAATTTCAGCTGATGAAGTAATAGAGCGTGCAGAACTTTGGAATATGGAAAATTAAAAGGAGACAAAATGAAAACAAGATTTACCCAAAGAGATAACAATATTGAGCTTGCTTTTAAGCGTGAAATATCCTTGCATACAAGGGTAAGTAAAGATAAAAGTAAGTTTAGTCGTAAAATTAAGCACAAAAATAAAATTTATGCTTAAACTCTTTTAAATCTCAGCCCAAGTTGGGGATATTGTGCCCCATTATGGGTATTTTATCCTCTTTTTTATTTTTTATTTCAAAGGATTTTTGATGTCAACAAGATCAAATATAGGTTATATAGAAGATGGTAAAGCTAAGGTTGTATATTGTCATTACGATGGTTATTTAGATTGGATTGGAAAGCTTCTTTTCAAACATTTTAATAGCCTAGAAAAAGCGAAAGAAATTGTTGCTTTAGGTGATTTGTCTTCTTTGAATGAGAATCTTTATCCAGGTGATGGTATAGAACATAGCTTCGACAAAAGAGAATCTGGTGTTACAGTAGCTTATCATAGAGATAGAGGAGAAGAGCTAGAAATTAATGAATATGAAGTTTCAAAAACTAATCCTCTTGAAGACTTGAAAAAGTTGAATGATGTGATGATAGAGTATGTATATATATTCTACCAAAACCAATGGTGGGTTAAGTATGAGTCTGTAAATCACTTCGTTTTACTTGAAGATGAGTTAAATAAGCTTAAAGATTGACTTTAAGTTTATTTTTAAAAGGAGTAATTTTTATGACACTTAAAGAATTTATTTTTGATGATATAAGGGATAATCGCTATTTTCGTAGTGAATTAGAGGCTTTAGCTTTTGGTTTTATTAGAGATGATGATTTGGACTTTTTTCCAAGTCTCAACACTTATCCTAAACTCATCAAAGAAAGAAATATTGACACTTCAGATAATGATTTGATCGATAATTTCAACAATCTTCTCAACAAACATTGTTATTTTTTAAGGAAAAATAGCTTTTTGAGAACTTATCTTGAAAAGCATATTAGCTTTGATATGGCTGTAAATATTGCAATTAGGGTAGAATATTATTCTTATGACAATGAAGTTTTTTTACTTTCTAATGAAAGTAAAAAACTTTACAAAACAAGAAAGATTGAAAATCCACGATTTGCAAAATTATTGCTTGATATAGCAAGACTTGTTAGAAGAACCTATGAGGTAGTTGCTCGGTCTTATTATGAAGAATATTTAAGATACCACTACAATAAAGACGAATTTAAACAAGGTGCCTAAAGTTTAAATTTTAGGTTTATTTTCAATTTTAACCACACTAATTAAGGAGAACAATGTTTGAAGACGAAATCAAGATACCAAACAAAGAGCAGTTTGTTAAATTTGTGAAATTTCGCAATACAGTTGCCAAAAAGATTAAAAAAGATGGGATATATGCTTACAAAATGGAAGCACCTCGCCCTTTTCTTAAACGAAAGGCTAGAGATATTCTTTCTTATAAGAGTCTTGATTGTGATGAGCGAAAGATAGCCGATAGGCTGTTTACAGAGTTTGAATTGTATGTTGATACAAATCTTATTTAAACAAACATAGCTCGATAAAATTTAAAAGTCTTTTTAAATTATTACAACCCTCGTTGAGGATAAAAGTTTTATCCTCAATAGGGATACTACACTTTTATCCTTTCATCATCTTTGAGCTTTGACAGGCTCATTCTTTTGAAAGGAAAACACTATGTCAAATTTACAAATCATCAAACATACTACCGATACTTGGCTAAACAAAGAAGAAATAGAATTTGTTAAAAAACAATTCTTTCCTCAAACAGCAAATGAGCTTGATATTGCTTATTGCTTAGAAATTGCCAAACAATTCAATCTTAACCCTATCACAAAACAAATCTTTTTTGTCCCTCGTAGAGCTAAAAACGATAATGGTGTATGGATAGAAAAGGTTGAACCTCTTGTTGGTAGAGATGGCTTTTTAGCTATAGCTCATAAATCAGGAGAATTTGGTGGTATAGTCACAAAGGCTTTCATCAAGGAAGTTCCTAAGCTTATAAATAATAAGTGGAAAATGGAAAGTGATCTGGTTGCAGTTTGCGAGGTTTTTAAAAAAGGTTGTGAAAAACCATTTATTGTTGAAGTGGCATACGGAGAATATGTCCAATTAACAAAAGAGGGTAAGCCTACACAATTTTGGCAGAGTAAGCCTGAAACAATGATAAAAAAAGTTGCAGAGTCTCAAGCCTTGCGTAAAGCTTTTAATATCAGTGGTTTAATGGCTCTTGAAGAAGTTGGCATTGGCACGCAAAATGCAAATGGAGAAATAGTGATTGATGCTCAAACCATTGAAGCAAGTGTAGATATACAAGCTGAGAATGCAAAACTCATTAAAGAAGAGCAAGTTGCTTTAGAAGCACTTGGTCTTAAATATGAGTATAAGGAGGGTTGGATTAAGGTTATAGGTTCTACTTATGGGCTTAGCGATACTCTTATAGGTCTTAATTATTCTTTTTACAAGGATAAAGGCATTTGGGCTAAAAAACTCACTGCTTAAACACTTCATCTCAGTTGGGGATAGAAAAAAATATCCCTAGCTGGATATTTTTTTGTTTTATCCCTTTTTTAGTAGAAGCTTTATGCTTCTTTACTTCAATAAGGTCTTACAATGATTTATTTATGCACAAATAAGCTTTCAAATAGCTATAAAATAGCAATTGCTAAAGGCTTAAGCAAAGAAAAAGAAGAAAGTTTTAAACACGCTCTTGCATATTTTATTAATGTTCAAAGTGATACTTTTTCTTTTCAAGAAGCTTATAAAAAGCTTTATGCTTGCTTAAAGTTTATTTTACTTGAAAATCTTTCAAAAGGCTATCATCAGGTTTTAATACTCTTTACAGCACTCAAAGCCATTATCAGTGAATTTACAAATAGTTTTAAAGTTTCTTTTATAGAACTTTATGAACAAATTATACCAAAACATTAAGGAGAAAAATGAATTTGGTTGTAGCAAAAATAGATATGGAATTGGTAAATTATGAGAAAGTTATTAATTCTGTAGAAGACTACGCATTTGAGTGGAATAAACTTAGTCCGCTTGAAAAAAAGGCTATACAAATTTGTGAATTAATGGAGTTTAATCCTGTGCAATTTGTATTCAATAATCAAAAACTTATTACTTTAAATGATATGCAACTTGGCAAATTAAGACTTGAATGGGACTTGGATAATGATATACCACACCCAGATTATTATGTTGAGAAACTCGAAGATGTGGTGGATTTGCTTAATGCTTTTTATGAGGACTATAGCTTAGACTTAGAAAAAGCTCAAGACAGATCAGTGCTTACTTTCGAGGAATGCATATTAGAAGAAGTATGATAATAAAGGAAAAAAATGACACTGCAAAAATCAGATATTTCACTAATGGAGAAAAAAGAGTTGTTTGAAGATTTCTTTGAAAGGAATTTTCATCAAGGTATCTATAATCCTGCTTCATTGCAAGCTTATAGCGAGCATTCTTTAGTGTGGGATAATGAGGGCTTAACACTCTTTGAAAATAGAGCTAAAGAAGCAAAAGAAAAGCTTGAACGCTTTGGTTATGAAGTAGCTATTTTGTGTGATAGCCAAGCTCGCTTTGGTTCAAAAGAAAATAAAATTTTAGTTTTTGCCGACAATAAACAAGCTTTAGAAGAGGTAAAAAGCTATTTTTTATTTAACTATAACTATGAGGAAAAGTAATTTTACGAAAGGAAAGACATTGAACAAATTACCCATTATACCAACCAAACACTTTATAGATCAACTCGGAGAAAGATTTTTTGATTTATCGGTTATAAATTTAATTTATATCGAGATAGCTAAAAATACTAATCCAAATTGCAATCTTTTTGAAGTAAGTAATGGCATAGCTACCATTGTCGCTAAATTTGAGCGTGAAAAAGGTGTAGTAAAGCTTATTACAGGTTGGAAAGGAAATCGAAGGAAAGAAAGTTTTGACAAACTTTAGTTGCTCTTTTAAGAGTCTTATGCTTGGAAAAGCTTAAAGTCTTAAATTTTTATTTTAGAGACTTTGGGTTTGTTTATTTTGCACAAAGGATACACAATGACATTAAACATTTTTATTAACAATTCAAAAAGTGCTAAAGCTTTGCCACAACATAAAGCAGATGACAATGTAATATACTATTTTAATAGGGATTATACCGAAAATAGCGAAGAAACATTGTATGAGCGTTTATTTAAAGAGCTGAAGCAACTTCTTGATAAGGCAGGAAAAGATTTTTCTCGCTTAGGTAGAGTTCGTGTAGTTATTAGAGAAAGTAGCCTTGATCAAAGTGTTACTTTTAGAATGACTGATGAAAACAAATTTGGCGTGTTTAAAAATTGGGTTAACGGCAATAATATTTCTCCTAAAATGTGGAATATTTGGTCCAAACTCAATAATTACTTACTTGACTTAGAGGAGGTAGCATAATGCAAGAATTAACACAAGAAATTATTGATGAACTTAACAAAGATTATGGTAGTGAGTGTTTTGCATTTAGCAAAAAAGGCTTTACTATCAAATACACAGGAGCTTTGAAAGAGTGGTTTAAAGAATGGGATTTAAATGAACAAGGTTTTAACAGAGAACCTATCTTATCAGAGATGGATTTTGCTAAGAATTTTGGAGATTTTAGAGATCATTTTTTAATTCCTAATGGTATGTATTTGGTAGATTATTGCCCTGACAATGACTTGCTTTATCCAAATGGTTTTGGAATTACCAATGCTCCTATGTTTGGTTTTGGAGGACTTTTCGCTTTCAACTCTGATCCTGATGCTAATTTAAAACCAAGATATGTATTTCTATATTTTAATAGTTATCTTGTTTTGGATTGGCTTAAGGAGCTTTTAGAGCAAGGAGAAGTTACCTTTGAAACTTTTATCAATAATGAAGATGATTAGTTTTTAAGATAATACTTACAAACAATTTTTTAGTTGCCTTTTATAGGCTTTTACACTACACCCACAGGGGATAGCTTTATCCTCTTTGGGATTTTGTCTATTTCTTGTGAGGCTTTTGCAAGAAAGGACAAAAAATGCAAACTTCAACATTATTAGTTACTGATAACAGTAGCTTCATCACTTTAGTTGCTTCAAAAATAGCTAGAGCCCTAGCTTATAAAGAAGCTAAAAAAACCAAACAATCTGTTGATTTTCTTATCTCTTTGTTTTCTAGGCAAGTAAAAAATAGCATTAAAACTACCACTCATTTTGTGGATAGAGTAGTGCAACGCTTTACTGCTGAAGAAGCAGATATTCTTTACACGGCTATTTCAAGGGCTGTTCGCAATACTAAACCTTTGGAAAATGGTCGTTATCATAACGCAGTATCTCAAAAATTTGTTGATGACTCAGGCATAGTTATAGTGCTTGAAAGACAAGGTGAATTGGGAGCTGTTTTAGTAACTACTTATAAGCAGGGTGGAGAGAATTTATTAAGCGATGAAGAAGTAATGGACTTAAGAAAGAGAGGTATTTTATGAGTTTAGTGTGTATTTTAGGCTATATAAGCTTATTCTACCTAGCTCTTTGTCTTATTTTAAGCTTGATTTCTTGGGCTGTAAATAAGACTATGCAGCAAAATTTGAGATTATGGAAGCCCATACGCTCTTTGCGTTGGTTTCTAACTCAGCCTTTGCTATGGCTAGAAGAACTCTTAGAAAACAAAAATTAACTAAAAATAAAGGAGAAACTATGGTTATTAAAATAGTAGAAGAAAAGAGTAGAGTGCTTGAGTTTGGTAAGATTGATTACTACAATATAGGAAGAAAAATTAATGCAGTAAGTGTTGATTTTGGCTTTAAGGTAATGAGTGATGGAACTTACCGCTTTAGTGTATGTGGAAATATCTGGAATTTAAAAAGGACAGATGTTATTCATTGTGGTCAATGTCTTGATACCAAAGAGCTCGATAAACTTGCAAAAGAACATAAAAGTTTTGCACTCATTAGAGAGCTTTGGAGTAAGTATCATTTAAATAACTTGCACGCAGGCACTAAAGAACAAGAAGAAGCTTTAGCTATGGCTTATGAAAAAGGTGCTTTGAGGAAAAACTCGGATTATGATGAAAGATGCGAGTATCTTAAAAGCATAGGTTTGTATGAGGTTGAACATAAGGGATCGCTTTATCGTTATGGTAGTGCTTGGCTTTATAATCCAATCCCTGATGATGCACTTGAACAAATCAATCTTATCTTAGATAAGACTAAGTCAATACTAGAGCTTGATGCTTTACTTTAACAAGGGGGAGAACAATGACACAAACTAATACTGATGAAATAATATATTGTGCTCCATCAGCAGAAAAAAGAAAAGATGTGTATGAAACAATAAGGAGTAGATTAAATGAAAGGTGTAGAGGAGTTGCTAAATACTTTTTCAAAAGTATAGAAGAATCAGCTTTTAAACACTACAATGACTTGATTTTAGATGACATTTGTGGTTTTTTAAATTTAAGTTTTGGTGTATATGACTCTGAGGAATTTGAGCTTGATGAAGAACAACTTGTGCTTACATCAGGTTGGGGAACTGTAAAGCATAAAAATAGGATTTGTGTTGAATTTTTTATTTATAAAAATGAAGCCAATCCTGACTTAGAGCGTTTAATTTATGTGCCAATTAAAACAAAGGTTAATGAGGCTATTGACAAGATAATACAAGCGGTGCAAGCTTATAAATCTAAGTCTAAAGAACCAACTTTGTTTTAATTATTTTACACATCAGTTGAGAATAATTTATTTGTTCTCGTATGTTTAACAAAAATTTACACATTTTAAAGGAGAAACAATGGGTTACAGAGCACATTTAGTTGCAAAAAGAGTAGTTGAGTATAAAGGTTCTTTATATGAAGATAACTACAACAAGTTAAGTGAGTTTTTTGAGAGACTTGGAGTTCAGTATTATGACACTGAAAATCAAGAATATCTTGAGGTTGACACAGAGGATTTACTTGCCCTTAAAGACAAGCTTGATAGCTTAGAACTTAATGAGCAAGAAAGAGATGATCTTTCTAGTTTGATTCATATAGCACAAACAGCTCAATATGCCAAAGATGATGGTTTTGTTCGTCTTGAGTGGTTTTAATACTCTTTTTTAACTCACACACAACCCCAAGTTTAGGGATTTGCAAAAGTCCCTATGGGGATTATTACGCAATTCCCTTTCATTATTTTTTTTAAAAGGAAAATTATGCAAAATCAAACACTTAAAACAAAAATAAGTAAAGAAGTTATCGACTTTATCTCTTTGATAAGTTTATTTTTTCTTTCTATGATTATTTTTGCTTTTGTAGGTTGCCCTCTTATTGCTAGTATAAGTCTTTTGCTTATTTATATATTAAGTGTGTCTTACACAATAAGATGGCTTTTTTTAGGAGCTTTAGCTCTTTATAAAAATTTAAAATCTCAACACAAAAAGGAGACAAAATGAAATTAGAAGATTTTTCAAAGTTAGAAGTGCCAAGTATGTATAAAGCTCTTGATGATATGCTTAAACCTTTAGAAGTGCATTGTTTTTCTTCAAGAGATAAGAGCATAGCTGAGTTTGAGCTTGATGAGCTTAAAGAGGGCTATGAAAGCATTAAATTTTGCTTGATAGATGAAGATGGACATACCCAAAGAGATACTATAAGCCAAGCTTATGTGCTTAATGGTGTCAATTCTCATAAGCAAGCTCTTATAGCATACTTTAAAACACTCTTTCTTTGATTTCTTTTGTTTATTCCAACAACACTCTTAGTGGGTAATAAAACCTACTTTAATATTATTTTGCATTTTATAAAGGAGAAATTATGCAAATTATATTAGCTTATACCAATAGCGATACACTCATTCCTGAGCTTAAAATTTTTTCTAGCAAAGAGTCTGCTAGAAAAGATATAAAAGAGCATTTAGATACTAAAAATTGTCAAGTTATTTCTGATGAAGAAATAGATGAACTTTTAAGGGATTTAAATTGCAAAAAAGCTATTTGGGGAACTTTATATAGTAGTAATAACGATTGCTATGAAATAGTTGCTACAGGCTTGCTTATAGGAGATAAAAAATGAGTAAGAGCTTGGTTGATGAATTTCAAAGTTTGATAAGTCCTTTTTCAGATCAAGAAGTTCAAAGAGCGATAAAAACTCTTTATGTTGTTTATAACGACAGAATGGACTTGGAATTAAAAGATTGCCCAAATCATCTTTACAATCTTGTCAATGAAGCACTTATTGCTCGAGTTTATGAGAGTTTAGCAGAAGTAAATCTTATGCAGATTATTCTTGATAAGCTTAAAGACGAAGATTTTATTGAATCTATAGCTTTAGAGCTTGATAAGGTTTGTAATGTGGGTTATCTTGGCTACAAGATGGACTATATTGATGAGGGACAAACAGAGCAATTTCTTTTTTACTTTGATAAGGATTGGTATGAGACACTTACAAAGGATTATAAAGAAAGATTTAGCAAACTGCCAGCTTGGGCACATTTTTTCTTTAAAAATGCCAAATTGGTTGATTATAACACATATTTTAAAGGACTTTAAATGAAATATGATTTGGAAACTTTAGCTCATATACCCATAAAAGATGTTTTAGAAGCTCTTGGAGCAGTTCCTGCTAGAAATGGTAGGAATTTTCATTGCTTTAATGTGGCTTTGCACAAAGATAATGATAGGAATGCTTCTATGGCAGTCTATGAAAGGACAAATTCTTGTTCTTGCTTTGCGTGCGGTATTTCAGGAACACCTATAAATATTACTAAGGCGTTTTTCAATGGGGATTTTAAACAAGCTGCCGAGTTTTTACATTCACACTTTAATATACCAACTCTTGATAATAATATTGTCAAGCAGGTTAAAGTAGCTTTTACACCAAAAATTACAAAAGAAAAAGTCTATATGATTTTTGATGAAAATAAAGAGTATGCGGACATTAAAGATTTAGATGCTTATCTTAGTCTTTATCCTAGAATGAGTGAGGCTCAAAAGCTAAAACTTATTTATACTTCTTTATATAGGTTTTCACTTAAAACCAATCAAAAACCAAAAGAAAGTTATTATCTCAAACGAGGTATTACCAAACTTCATTTGGTAGATAAAATAGGCTTTTTAAGTTACAATGATGTCAAAACCTTAGAAAAATACTTACTAGAACGCTTTCCTTTAGAAGATTTAATCCGCTTTAAGCTTTTCTCAAAAACAAGGAAGACTTTTAATTATGCTTTTAATATAGCTGTTGTGCCAAATTTTGATTTATATTCAAATATGGTTGTAGGCTTTTCTTTTAGAAGTGTAGATAGTTCTTATAAGGGAGCTAAAGAAGTTAATATTTCTTGCTCTGATATAGTCTATCCTATGCCTTTTGGCTTAGAAAATGAAAGCTTGAGAATGTCTAAGTGGATATGGATTTGCGAGGGACACATCGACTTGCTTTCTTTAAGGCAATATTATGAAAATTCAGATGATGTATGCTTTATCGCTTTTAATGGTGTATTTGCTTATAAAGAAGAGTTTTTAACCTTATTAAAAGGCAAGAGTAGAATAGTGATAAGTTTTGACAAAGATGAGGCTGGTATTAATGGCGAAAAGGCACTAAGAGAACATTTAAATTTACTTAGAATACCTAATCTCACTGCAAGGTGGGACTGTGTAGATGGGATAGACTTAAATGATTTATTGTGTGCCAAAAAGTTAAATACCCTAACATTTGATGAAGCTATCTAGCTTCATCTTTACACAAAAGGAAACATTATGCAAAAAAGAATAGAAGCTTATTATGTTGGCTTAGGAGAAAGATTTTTTGGTTCTTGTTCAACTACCGAAATATCTTTAAAACTATGCAATTTATGTGGTTCTTATTCATCTGTTGAAGAAGCTTTAAGGTTATGTGATTTGTATGGCTTTAAGTCTTTAGATGAGCTCATCTTAAAGCAAATTGATTCAAGAAGAGTAGAGATAAATAAAGGAGGGTATATAGATCCTGTTTCTGAAGTTCATATGAAAGCAATGGAGATCGCTGAAGATGAACTTTTAGATTTTGGTGTAGATATAGTTTTTATGTTAAATTGGAGTGAACAAGGATATTCTATTCGGCTTTTTTGCGATGATTTCGAAAAAATTGACAATTTAGATAGTTCTAAATTCTCTCCACTTCTTAAGACTTTATTAGAACAAGTAGTTTTAGTAATGACTTGTTAATTTAACAATTATGAAAGGAAATAATTATGTTATTAATTAAAGAACATAAAGAAATATATGAGTATTTATCTAAAAATACAAAATGGTTTAGCAAGGTTGTAGATAAGATATTTTATTTTCCTATACCTAGAGATGAACTCATACCTACAAAATGGTTTAAGGGATATGTAGATAATACACGGTTTCCTAAACATACAGATGGACATATTCAAGTTAAAAGTGACAAACATTATATAGGATTTGAAACTAGTCTTATAGGAAGATTTTTTATGGATACACCTAATCCTAACGATAAATTTCTCCAATTGCTTTATTCATTAGATAATCATAGATGGATAGTTGGAGATGAACCTACTCATTTGGTGATTCAGTCAGTTATTTCAAATGGAATTGAGAAAAATGAAGTGTTTGTAGCGAATTTAGATAAAAAGCCTACAAAACTAATTCCAATTGAAGATACTAAGTATAGTGATATACTTTTAGTAGGGGCATTTCCTAAGGATTTTACATTCAAGCCTATAATAGATAAATTATCTGATGAGCTTTATGAACGCAACAACTAAGAGATACACTACAATAGAGAAGATAAGCCTCTTTAGGCTTTCTTGCTCTAGCCCTTATTTTTCTTTCAAAAGTCTTTTTTAAAGGTTTTTAAAAGAAAAATTCTTTTAAAATCCCACCAAAACCTCTGCTACATTTTTAGCTGTGGCTTTTGCATAAATGGTTGTGGTGTTGATATTAGAATGCCTTAGTATTTTTTGTATAACCAAAGGACTAACTCCCCTATCAGTAAGTCTCATTGCCAGAGTGTGTCTTAATAAATGTAACCCTTTTTTTGATATAAGACTTTTTTCATAAATTTTATTAATGATAGCAAAGGCATTTATTCTATTAAGTGGAGTATGATTTTTTGTTTGCATAATCAAAGCTTCATTATCAAGAATACTGCTTAGAAATTCTAAGTCACCAGCTATCTTTTCTTTATCTATGTAAGCAAATTGTTCTTTGCCACCTTTAGCTAATATTTTAATAGCATACATTTCATCTTGATCGTTAAAGTCTTTTAATTTTACACTTAAAGCCTCGCTTATTCTAAGTCCTGCGTGAAGCATTAATTTAATAAGCAAAGCATTTCTATAAGATAGAAAATCACTTTTCTTTGCTTTTTGATTTTCTATATACTCGCTTAATCTCAAAATTTCATCTTCATTAAGATAAATGAGTTTCTCTTCGCTTTTGGTATTGTCAAGTTTGATCTTTTTAAAGGCAAAATCAAAAGTATAATTTTCATCGTTATTTTCAGTGATAAAAGCAAAAAAAGAACGAATTGCTTTAACATAAGCACTTTTTGATGATTTTGAAAGTTTATAACCATTTTTAAGCTTTTTTGCGTTATTGCACGCTTTTTCTTCCAAAAATTGCAAGAAAGCTATGATATAAGCTGTTTTTATGTGCTTAATAGACATTTCATCTTGAAACTCAAGGCTATACTCAATAAATTCATTAATTACTCTCTTATATAGCAAAATTGTGTTTTTTGAGTAGTTAAGGGCTGATATATGCAAAAAATATGCCTTAGACCAAGTCTCTAAATCTAAAATAAAGTCATTTTTACTTAGTTTCATTAGAAATTCTCCATTTTGTATAACATACTATTTAGTATGTTATATTTTTTATCTTGACTTCTTGCAAAAAATGATGATTTTGCAAGCTTTTTTCTTTATTAAGTTATGTTATATAAATATAATTATATATTATTTTTACTAATAAATATAGCTTATATATAAAATATTTGCAAAAATGTGCTATAATATACTTAAATTTATAAAAAAGGACTATATATGGAAAATAATGCGAATAATGAAGTCAAAGAAGCGGTTTTGAGCTTAAATGGTTCTAAAAAGACTATAATGACACAAAAGAGACTTTCTTTTGATGAAAAGACTATGAAGCTCATAGAAATGATGCTGCCTCTTTATAAGGAACAATTTGATGATAACCTTAATGAAAATGAAAAAATCACTGCTTTAATTCAAGTGGCATTAAAACATCTCTTTAATACAGACTTTTCTAATAAAATTAAAGAATTTTCATAATTTCAAAGATATAAAAATGAAAGCAAAAAAGTTAGGTTACACATAGCTAACTTTTCTACTAACTTTTTAAAATATATATTATTAAATTACTATATTAATGATATTTAAGCATATATATTCAAAGTCCCCCCTTGATACCAAAACTTCTTAAAACTTCTTTAATGCTTCACGATTATATATTTAAAAAGTATAATAAATTTAAAAATCTTAAAGATAGATGAGAATTTCATAAAAGAAAAAGCAAGGCGTCAATGCCTTGCTTGAGTTTATTTTGTTTTGCAAGAATTTTCTAAAGTAGAATCAAGCATCCAAAGTGCTTTTTCAAGATGAGCGATTTTATCTTGAGCAAGCATTGAAGTTGTTGTATCTCCTGCTTTTGAAGCGACTTCATCAAGCTTTTTAAATTCTTTTAAAAGATAGTTATAATCTTCCTTAACAAGCTCTAAAACTTCTAAAGTTGTAAAGCAGTCTTTTTGCGCCTTTGGTGCTTTAGCAAGCTCGCTAAGCTCTTTAGGGCAAACAAGGGCTTTTTCTTTGATTTGCAAAAGTCTTTCAGCAACATCATCAAAAAGCTTTGCCATCTCTTCATACGCTTCTTCGGTGTATTCGTGGATTGCAAAGAACTGCAAACCTTTTACATTCCAATGATAATTGTGAAACTTAATCCACAAACTATGTGCATCAGCTTGAATTTGAAGCAGTTGTTTAGCTACATTTTTCATTTTTTCTCCTTTTGAAATTATTCGTTTTGATTATATCATAATTTTTCTAAATAATAAAATTTATTGATTAGAATTTACATATTTTTCAAAAAAATACAACGCCAAAAAGTCTCAAAGCCACTTAGGATCAGCTGTAAAGCTTACTCGAAGCCAGATATTATAACTTGGAATTTCTAAAGCTTTTTCTATACGTTCTCTTATATGATCAAACTCTTGCACGCTTTTGGGCTTAAAATTTTTTTGCGTAAGTATATTTACTTCAAGCATATAAAAGCGTCCGGATTTTGCCAAATGCGTATCATAGTCACTAAAACCAAACTCAGTGCTTAAATTTTGCATGATCTTAGTGATCCTTTCATCAAGCTCAGGTGGTGCGATCATCATCAAATCTTTCAAATTTTCACACGCAATACGAAGTGGCGAAACGCACAAAAACAAAGAAAGCAAAGCCAAAAGCACAGGATCGATATAAGGAGTGACAAAGCTCATATCATACTCGAAAAAATTTGCTATATAACTTAAAGTAAAAGCAAGCAAAGCCGCAAAATACAGCACGCTATCGATCTTCCATTCAGTATTATCCACCTTAATCAAATCAGAACGCAAGCGTCTAGCAAAAACCAAAGTATAAGCAAAAAGCACACTAGAAAACAAAAATGCGAAAAAGCTATACACTGCACCAGCTTCAAACTCTACCTCATAGCCACCATTTATGATACTATGAAGCGCATTGATAAACGCATAAATACACACAAAAACAAGCACTAAAGACTTAAAAAGATTGACCATAGGCTCAAAACGCACATAGCCGTATTGAAACACATCATCATCTTCTTTATAGATATAACGAGAGCTAAGCACGCTTAAAAATCCAAGTCCAACGCTTAAAAGTGCGACAAAGCCATCAAAAATCACTGCCATTGATTGTATGCTCATACCAAAACTGATACCAAAGATAGCTAAAAACAGGGCGGCAAACATAGATACTTTAAGTACAAATTGTTCTTTTTTGTTGCTGTATTGCAAAGAAAAAGCATTTTCTCTTGAATCTTGTCGAAGCTGATTATCTCGCACGCTCTTACTTTGCATACTGAAAAAATTTGAAAAAAAGCTAGAAAGCAAACTCATAAAAACTACTCTTATCTTTTAATAATGCTTATTATCTTTGCAAAAATCACACTCATCTTAAATTCCACAAAACAAGTCAAAACCCACCTCTTTTATGCCTTATACACAGGAGCGAATTTTTCTTATCTTGCTTCTGCCAAGCCTTAAAATTCTTGAAGGCGTATCCTCAAATAATTCTTCATCGATGATAACATCAGCCTTATGTCTTGCCCATTGCTCATCAAAGGCTTTTTTGTGCTTGTTTGCTGAACTTGAAAAAAGCCAAGTGTGGGATTTTAAAAAATTTTCATGAGGATGATCTTTAATCACGCGAAAACTTTTTAAATTTGGATAAATAAAACTCGTTTTTTTCGCTTTTCGAACAAAATTTTTGTGTTTATTTGGCACACGAGTAAAGCCTAAAAGCACTGAAAACTCAGCCATACAAATCAAGCAAGGCGTTGATAACGAGCGATTTTTAACAGCATTGAGCTCTTTATAATCCTTGCTTAAAAAGCCCGCTGTAGTGTCTGTTTGTGCAAGATAAATCATCATTTTGCCTTTTTGTTTATCTATAAAGTATAGCAAATTTTTTGAAATTTAGAAAATATTTTAAATTCACTTTGGCTTCACTTAAATATCTTACAATTTTACGAAATTATACTTTAAGGAGTTTTACATGAAAACCAAAACAATTCTTGCTTCTTTGTTGCTCTCAAGCTCACTTTTTGCTGATAGCTGGCTTCAAGGAACCGTTTTAGAAGTTAGAGACGCTGAAAAAAGCGTGGTGATCGAAACGATCTATTCTGGTCCTATGCTTGTGAAAATTTTGCCAAGCACAAGGATAGAGCTTGATGACTGCGGTTGGTTTGGCACAGACAATATCTTTGAAGATGGCACTTTTAGGGATTTGAAAGTGGGCAGATACTTAGAAATTGATGCGTATTATCCAAACTATCCGGGCGTAAGCAATGTGCCTAATGCAAACCCAACTGCACCAAATGCAAACGCTGTGCCTGTAGCAACTAAAGTTGAAGTGCATTGCCGCAAAGCTGCGTATTAAGCTTAAAATGCCAAGCTTTTATGCTTTGGCATTTTTTAAGTCTAAATTCTTCAAATCTTTTAAATTTTCAACATAAATACTCAAGCTTGGGAAAGCAAAACCTAGCCCATTTTTTTCTAAAATCCGCATAAAATCAAGCATTAAAACCTGTCTTGCTTCTCTAAAATCCTTTGCATTGATAGCCTTAGTGTAAAAATAAAGCTCTATATTAATCGAGCTATCTGCAAATTCACACAAAGAAACATAACACGCATTTTTATACCCCTCAAGATCATTGATAGAAACTAAATTTTGTCTGTATCTTGCTTTATAAGAGTTTTTGTTTAAAGCGCTATCTTCGCTGTGTGCGACAAGCTCGCTTTTATCAAGATAAGCTTTTAAGTCCTTGACGCATTGTTCTAGTTGTTCAGCCTTTGCATCATACGCTACGCCTAAAATCATCTTTATATGCCTACCTATACGCCTTTTGCTCCAATTTGTAATGTTTGCATTCATAATCGTTGAGTTTGGCACATATACCAAAGCATTATCAAAAGTGCGTATGGCTGTTTTTCTAAGTCCTATTTCAACCACCGTTCCTTCAACGCCTGCAACCTCCACCCAATCGCCTTGATTTAAACCATCATCAAAAGAAACCATCAAAGAAGCAAAGAAATTTGCAATCACATCTTTTGCCGCCAAAGCCACTGCAAGCCCACCTATACCAAGCGAAGCAATGATAGCTGAGACATTAAAACCAAGATGAGCCAGCACAAAAAGTATAGCAATAACCACCACCACAAAATATAAAATTTTAACGATGAGATTAACGACTTCTTTCTTTTCGCTTTTTTTTGCCAAAGTCGAAAGCAACACCACCCCATAACTATCTAAAATTTGAATCACAAGCCAAGCAAACAACACTGCATAAATAATATAAAAAACATTCGTGATGCTTATCAATACAGGAGCTGGATAATACGCTATACTAAAGCACACACTTAAGGCATAAAAAAAGAGCAAGAGCTTCAAAGGCTTTTTGTTTTTTTCAATAAAAACGGCTCGAATTTCTTCTTGACTCATCGCATCTGTATCATGCTTAAAGAAAGAATTTACAAGCATAAAATAACTCAATCTTGGCAAAAAGAGATTTAAAACATAAAAAAGAGCTAAAATGAAAAATGAAATGATGATTTTGCCAGTATTAAGAAAATCAAAGCCAGCAAATTCATTGATCTTATCTATCAAAACTTGAAGCTCAAGTCGTGCAAAGATAAAATTACTCTCAAGCAAGTTTGCATTATCTTTAAGATAGTTTAAAATTTCATCATACGAATCCGCCTTAAGCAAGAGCTTATTTTCTGCCTCGTTAATAATGCTAAGTTCTTTAAAATCAAGTCTAGTTTTAAGCTCACTTAAGTCAAATTCAACTAAAACTTGCAATTTACTTTGAGCATTTTGAAGCAAGGCACTCAACTCTTTTGCACTCGCTGTTTTTTTAAACAATGACTCAAGCTTAAACAAGGATGTATAAAAGCTTTCATCAAGCTCTAAAGAACTCAGCTCAATCTTGCTTTGAGCGAATTGAAAATTCTGTGTTGTAAGCTTTTGAAATTCTTGCTCGAGCTTGTTTTTATGCTCTAAAAAACGCTTAATGGACGCTTCATCGATGCTTTGAGCTGAAATAACCTTTGGCAAGGTATTTAAAAGCTCTTGCTTTTGTTTTTTTATACTTGTTTTTTGCTCGCTAAAAATGCTTGTGTTATTGTCGCTTCTATCATTTAAATCCTTAAGTTCATTGTTTAAAACGATAAATTTTTGCACAAGATGAAACAGCTCTGCATTACTTTCGTTGTTATCTTCAGTAGCAAAAGCAAAGGCTATAAAAATACTTAAAATTATGATAACTTTTTTCATTTTTTTCCTTTTTATAATCAATCTTTATGCGTAATGAGTGTGAAATTTTTTAAATCCATATTATATTCATAAATTTCACCTGTTTCGATGATATAATACCAAGCATGAAGCTCCATTTTTCCTTCTAGTAAAGCCTCTTTGATACCCGGATAGGTTAAAAGATTTTGCAAAGAATGAAGTAAATTTAGCTTTTCAGTTAGCCAAGAACGCATAGCCTCATCATTTTGAGCAACACTAAAGCTTAACACTTCATTTTTAATATCCTCAAGCATAGAAAGCCAATGCTTTACATTTGGCACCTTTTCAAGCTCTTTTTCACTGCTATAAAGTGCCGAACAGCCACCGCAGTTGCTATGTCCGCATACGATGATATTTCTTACTTTAAGGGCATTTACGGCGTATTCTATGGCTGAAGTAGTGGCTAGATAGTCATTTGCCACTCTATAAGGTGGGATAATATTGGCTATATTTCGCACGACAAAAAGCTCACCTGGACCAGTATTGGTGATGAGATTTGGGATCACCCTAGAATCAGAACAGCCGATAAAAAGCGTATGTGGTTCTTGCCTATCTTTAAGACTTTTAAAAAGCTTTTTATGCTCCTTAAAATCTTCTTGCATAAACTTCACTGCACCCTTGATGAGACTTTGCATATATAGCCTTTTTGAGTTTTTAAATTGTAATTATAGCTAAAATTTGGTATTTTCAAAAAAAAGATAAAGTCAAAATCAACTTAAAAGACTATTTATTTGATTTAATAAATACTTTTTTTATTTAAGTTTTTTAAAAGAAAATAAATGATAAAACTTATCATATATTAAAAAGGAGCAAAAATGAAAATTTTTTTCTTTTTTGGCACGAAATTTGCTTAGTTTTTTTTAATCACTTAAAAGGCTAAGCAAATGCTAGTTCAAAATAATACACCTAATCTAAACCCTACCAGCTCAAATAACTCTTTACAAACAAGTGCAAAAAAATCCCCTAGTGATACACTCAACTTTAAAGATACTTTGCAACTTGCAAAGGAAAATTTACAAGTTAATGATACAAATACTCAAAGTTCTTATAGTATTACAACTGAGAAAAAATATAAGCCTTTTAAGGCTTGGGTAACTGTAAATCAAAATGGCACCCATCAAATTGATAATAAAACAAGCACCAAATTCACGGACTTTTTAAACAATACCTCAAGTCAAACTCCAGTGAGTAAAGCTCAATATCTAAAAGCAACTGAGGAGCTCTCATCTTTAATGGATGAGCTTAGAGAGCTGGCATTAAGCGAGCATGGTAAGGATAGTGAGCTAGGTTATTATCTTTTTCACATGTCTTATGGCTTTAAAGCAGATGTTTCATGTGTTGAAAATTTACCTCAAACCATACAGCAAAATATGCAAAAACTCCATTCAAATTTAAATTCGCAAAGAGAATATGAAGATGATATGTTTCAGTTAATTTCCAATATCGAACATTATTTTTCTTTCTCCAGCATGCTTACACAATATGCAGTTGATTTTTTTGACTTTGTTGATGATAAATTTAGTGGCTTAGATGATGAAAGAATCAAAGAAAATCTAGCCATTATGAAAGCGTATTGGGATGACAAATCAGCCTCTCAAGCAAATGTTGTGCTTGATGATGAAACAAGGGTAGAATTTAAAATCGAAGAAACACAAGATGAATCACACTACTCAGTCAGGATTTTAGGAGCTGAGTCTAGTCTTTTTTTTCAAAGTCTATGTTTAAGATATGAAAATGGAGTTCGTAGTCTTTATGCTTGCAATTTTCTTGAATTAGAACAAGACTTATCTCAAAATTTTAACTTACATTCGTATGAAAATGAAAAATTTGAAAGCTTGTTTAAACTCTTTGAAAATCATGAAAATTTTAAAAGTTTTAATGTATCTAATTCAAACTCAAACACAAATCGCCCAAAACCAAATTTAAATAATACTCTAGATCAAACATACTCTTTAAATAATAAAACTTATGAGAAGGACTTAAACTCATCTTTGCTTCAAAAAGCCTTACAGGAGCTGGTGTAAGAATGGTGTTTAATCCCTTAAGAGTATAATCTTTAAGGATTAAACTTAAGATAAAAAAGACTTGCTCTTTAAAGCACTTTCAAGTAAATCTTTTTAAAAATTTAAATATATCAAGAATGAAGCTCATTGATATAAAATTGCACCGAGCCTTCGCCCTCTTTCAAAGCCCATTCATACGCTTTAGCTACAAATTCCCAATTCACATACTCAAAAAAAGCTTCCAAATAAGCCGCTCTAGCGTTGCGGTGGTTGATATAATACGCATGTTCCCACACATCAGCCACAAGCAAAGGCACCCTTGCTTCTGTAATAGGCGTAGCAGCGTTTGGTGTGCTTAAAAGTTTGAGCTTTTTATCTTTAAGATCATACACCAACCAAAACCAGCCCGAGCCAAAAACTCCGCTCGCTCCTTTGATAAACTCAGCCTTAAATTCAGCAAGTGAATTAAATTCTTTTTCAAGTGCTGTTTTAAACGCAAGATTTATTTTATCTTCATCACTTTTAGGACTTAAGCAGTCAAAATAAAAGTCATGATTATAAATTTGAGCAGCATTGTTAAAAAGCCCTGCACTTGAGTTTTTGATGATGAAAAACAAATCTTTATTTTCAAATTCTGTATCTTTGATAAGCTTGTTAAGATTATCAACATAGGCTTTGTGGTGTTTGCCGTGGTGATAGCTAAAAGCTTCTTCACTTAAAAATTGACCAAAAGCGCTGGTGTCATAGGGTAGGGTTCTGAGTTTAAACATTGCTTCTCCTTTGAATTTTGATGATTTATTCTAGCATATTTTTATCAAAATAAGGGCAAAAAAGATAAAATAGAAAAATAAAGGCTTGATTTACCCACAACAATATTTTCACAATAGACTTTAAAGCATTGTTTCACACAAAGCTAAAATTTTTTCCACAAGCTTAAAGCAAAGATCGAGTTAGGAGCTGAGTTTGAGCCACTTGCCGAGCCTGAAAGTGAGATAGCCGTATCATCATCAAGACTATAAGAAAAACCTAAGCTGATATTAGGGATAGAATAAGAGCTTGTGTATTGCCTGCCGTTAAATTTGCTTCCTTGCTGATAGCTTTGAGAAAAGCCTATATCAAGCGAAACCTTAGGGCTTAAGATGATAGAGCCGTTAAAGCCGGCAAAAACAGCATTGCCAAAATTGACTTTATTGCTTTTAAAATGAAGTGTGCTATTATACGCACCGCCAAGATATAAAGATAAGATTAAAGGATCGCTAAAGGTTTTAAAAGAAAACTGCACATTGCCAGAGCTTGCATAAAAAAGCTTTTTTGCTGTAGTAAATCTTACCCTATCAAAAACTGAAATAGAAGCTGAAAGCTGGGGAACAAAATCGCCTAAATTCTCAAAAGAATAAACAAACCCTAAGCTAAGATTATCAAAGTTAGTGTATTGTTCGTGGGTGTAGCTTGTAGGTGCAAAAAAGCTTGTTTGCTCACTATCACTACGCACAAAAGAAGCCTTTGCACTAAGCATTAAATCAAGTTTATTGTTTAAAGAATAGATAAAATTTTGTCTTAAGGAAAATTGCTTATTATCAGTATAATTTCTGCCGTCATTATAAACTGAGATAAAAGGGAAGGTATTGTAAAAATCAGCATTTCCAGAGCTAAGATACTCTAAAGTCGTTATGCTTCTTAGTCCAATTTGTTTTTTAAAAAGACTATCAAAGCTAATAGGATCAGAAGCGAGCAAAAAACTAGGCAAAATGCCTATAAAACAAAATACCTTAAATAAAATTTTATAAACACTCATACCTTACACACCCAAAGTAAAGTCAAAATGCCTCAAAAGAGCAAAAGACAACTCACGCAAGTTCCTGCAAGACTCTTTGAAGCAAAGACGAATTTGATGAATTTGAAGTTAATTTTTTTTCATTTTTATCATCGTTTGATGAATTGGTGTCGTTTTTCTCACTCATATATGCTTTTTCTCTAAGCTCAAATATAGCATAAAGACTTGAAAATACTTTTTTATCACTTGCAAGTCTGATTTGATCACTTAAGTTTTCATTGTCTTTGCTGATGAGTTCAAACTGAAATTTACCCCCTACTATATCCCATGAAAAAGTATCGCCTTGCTCTGTGGTGAGGTTTTTAGCCTTGTTATAATGATATGATTTTATGATATCCATATACTCAAAATACTGCTGTTTTTCACTTTGGCTTAGTTCATGCCATACTTCAGTAAAAAAGCCTCCTGCAAAGTTTTCTATAAATTGTCCTTGTCCGCTAAGCTGTATAAGACTTGATTTTAAATTCATTTCTTTTTCAAGTATGGTATTTGGATTTTTTTCATTGATAGCTTGTAAAAGAGCCTTTAAATCAGCCTGAACAAGTTCTTTGATAGGTTTATCAATATAGCTTTTATCAAGACTCGCACGATGAGTTGAAACTATAGTAGAACTTTGAAAAGTATGTGATTTTTCATCAAGACTTTCTTTGAAAAGCTCTAATTTCTCTGAAAGTCTTTCGTATTTCGCCTCATCATCTTGATAGCGAGAAAGTATATCTTGCGTGAAATTTAAGACTGATCTTATAGTCATTGTATAAGCACTATCACTTATATTAGAATAAGACTTTGCTTGTGAATACTCATGCTTGATTCTATCAGCATTTATTTGAATGACATTATTAGACTTTATAGAGCCAGGCTTTAAAATCTCTACAGCCCTTGAAGTTATGTCTAAATGAGACAAATTTGTTAAACTCATCTTACATCCTTGAAAGTCTTCTTGCGACCATCTCGTCAACTCTTTGCTTTATTTGTGTTTGTGTAAAAATATCATTAACCATAACATCTTTAAATTCTCTAAATACTGCGGAACTTGGATTAAAAGAACCGATTGCATAATGTCGTTTAACCTGCCCGGATCTAAAATCATAAAAAGCATTCAAAACCATTGTTTCACCAGCATTTGCAAAGCTATTAAAAATCATTATATTTGATCTTGCGGTGCCTGCTGAGAAAAAATTATCACTATCATCCAAGCCAAAAGGCACCATAGCCTCAACAGCTAAGGTTTGATTATATCTATTTGTATAATTTTGCATCCAAAAGTTCGAATATACATGTATCCCACCCTTAACCTCACTCATCTCAGCATCACTAAGTTTTTTTACTCCGACAGAACTTTCACTTAATCTTCCATTACTTGCTTTAAAAAGCAAATCATTTGCTAGAGTGAAATTTAAGCTTAAAGATAAAGCTGCCACAAAGAAAAAGAATTTTTTCATTTTTTGCTCCTTTTTTAGAATATGATAAATTTTATCATTTTATATTTTAAAAAAAACTTAAAAAGTCTTTTTATTTATTAATTTTTAAGCAAATTCTATTCCAAGAAATAATTTATTTTTAAATTCAAACTTATATAAAAATTCTTTATTCTTAAAAAAACTTTTTAGCATTACTTTCACACAAGCTCTTGCAAAGCTTTTTGAAGTGCTGATTGCTCGGGCTGGGTTTTTGAATTTGTGTTTTCAAACATATTTAAAAGTATGTTAAAGCTTTTGTTTTCTAAAAGAGAAGAATTTTCTTTGAGTGCAAAGCTTTGATTGTTTATCTTTAAAAAAGTTTGAGTCTTTTGTTCTTGAACGCTGTACTCATAACTTAGTCCTATTTTCATACCATTTGCTAAAGTCAAATCACTTGCCGTGTTATTGTCCCAATAGCCTTTTATCGTGGCTAAATCTTGCATGATTTTTTGTGTGTCAAGTCCTTCAAATTTATCACTTGCATAGTCAAAAAAATGTATCATTTGCTCAGCAAATGCTTTATTCATCGTAAAATACCCTCTAAGTGTTTGAGCTATACCTTCTAAATCTTTATAGCTAGAGTTGAGTGCAAAATTAAGCTCATTTTGTGATTTCATAATGTTATTTTGCCTATTCATAAGCTCAGCTTGCATAGTAGTAAGCTCGGATCCAAGCTTGCTATCTAAGCCTTGCTGCTCAGTAGCTAAGGCTGTAAGCTTTTTAGCTGTAGCAAGCAAAGACAAAGCAGCCTCGTTGTGCTCGCTCTGGCTTGTTCTTTCTTGCTTTTGGCTAAGAACACTTGAAAAAGGTGTTTGCGTTCTTTTTGCAAAGATTAACACCGCTTTATTGCTTTTTTCAAGTTCTTCTTTAGGTACTTTGATTGTATAGTCTTTGTTATCTTCGTAAAAATCAAGCTGTTTATTTAAAGCGTTCATATCTTTGATATGCTCTTGCTCATAATAACTTGCTAATTCCTTAGGCAAAACTGCACTAGAATTTGCAAACCATTCATCTAAAAATGATTGTTCGAGTGCTTTAATGTGCTGTTTATAAGAAAGTTGAGTTTGCAAGCTTTGTGATGTATTAATAAACATGTTTTTCCTTTATTTTTAGATCAAAACTATACTCAGCTTTTATTCTAGCTCCTGTAAGGCTCTTTGAAGCAAAGATGAGTTTGATGAATTTGAGGTTAAATTTTTTTCATTTTTATGAGTTTTGATTTCATTATTTTCAGAGCGATTTTTTGGCTCAAAGATTTCAAATAGAGTTTGAAATTTCTTTTTATCATTAGCTAGCTGTATCAAATCAAGCTTTTCATTGTCAAAACCTTGTATTGTTATCTTAAAAGTCCCATTTTCCTCGCTCCAATTAAGCATTGTGCCATCGCTTAATGTAAAATTATGAGCTTGTTCGTAATAATACGCACTTATGGTAGAAACATTTTGCAAAAAAGAATTTTGTTCTGAAGCACTTAAATCACTCCAAATTGCTGAATAAAAAAGCTCGGCATTCATTTTTATATACTCACCGTGATTTTCAAGCTCTTGCAAACTTGCTCTAAGCTCTAAAAGCCTAGCTTCGCTATCTTTATCTTCATTTTTAAGACTTTTGATATATGCTTTTGCCTTTTGCTCCACAAGGCTAGGCAGGCTTTGAGTGTTGTTAAAATCAAGCTTAGGATTAAAAAAATTTGAGCTTGATTTTATATCTGGTAAAACATTGTTTTCAGGATTTAAACTATGTGTAAAAAGTGCAAAAGCTTGCGAAAGGTAGTCAAATTTTTGCTCATCATTTTTATATTTTTCTAAGATATTTTTCATAGAATGGGTTAATTTTTGTAGGCTTTGATTATATGAATTTTGAGTAAGCTCACCTTGTGTGTTGCTTGCATAAAACTCAAGTCTAGCAGCATCAATTGCTTTAATTGCCTCTTGTGATGGCTTTTGCTGCATGGCAAAATTAAAAGATTTCATAAAAAGAGACTCTGAGCCTTGAGATGAATGAGCTGTATTTTGATAATTTTGGGTAAAAGCATAAGAATTAGTAGATGAAATTCTCATTCTTGCTCCTTTTAGCTTGAAAAGCCTATAAATATAAGCTTTGATTTGTTAATTTAATAAAGTTATATAAAAAATCTTTATTCTTAAAAAACTTTTTAACATTATTTTTACCCAAGTTCTTTTAAAGCTTTTTGAAGTGCTGATTGCTCGGGCTGGGTTTTTGAATTTGTGTTTTCAAACATATTTAAAAGTATATGAAAGCTTTTGTTTTCTTGTAGGCTTAAATTTGACAAGGCTAGTTCTTGCTTTTCTTTTATGAGTATGCTTAGTCCTGAAGTATTTAAAAGCACTTTTGTGTTATCATTTACATTTATGCCTTGACTTTGCTCGCTTGCATGATAATTTTCTATACTCTTAATCAATCCTTGAATTTCACTCAAATTTAAGGACTTATCCTCATTTTGTGCAAGCTCAAAGAATTTATTTATATCCTGTGCTATAGCTGGAGCAAAAAGCATATAATCAGAATAATTTTGCATAAGCTGGGTTTTTAAAGTGCTTTGACTTTGCGAATTTTCTAAAAAAGACTGAATGCTATTTTGCATAGAATTTTTGTTTTCACTCATCAGTTCTAAGCGGGATTCAATGGAGTTTTTTAAAACCTTTAAATCTGTTTTGATTGGCGAATTTTCTAAATTTTTTAAACTTGTATCCATAGCTTCAAGCACGCTTTGAATAGCCTTTTTATAATCATCTTGATTTAAAAGTTCTAAGCTTTTATTTGAATGAGTTTGCAAATGAAGCAAGGCTTTAAAATCATCGCTTGATTTTGTGTTTTTAACATTGGCATTTAAATGTTGAGTGTTATTTATCTTATCGGCAAAAATTGTCATTTTAACTCCTTAAAAAGCATAAACAACTTAAAAAGTCTTTTATTTATAAGAAATTCAAGCAAATTTTGTTCCAAATTAAAGCTGTTAAAATTAGAAAATTATATGCGTTTTATCTAGCTTAAAACTAACCATATAAAGTTTAAAAAAATTCAAAAAATTAGAGCAAGCACAAGCCTTAGGCTTGCTCTATATCATCTTAGCTTGTGATAGGCTAGATTAAGACAAAGGAAGTTCTATGATTTTATAGGGCAAGCCCTGAGTCATAAGCTCGTCCATAAAAGGCTGGGCGTCAAATTCTTCCATGTTAAATACACCTTTTCCCTGCCAAATGCCTTTTGCGATAAGTTTTGCACCTATCATGGCTGGCACTCCTGTGGTGTAGCTCACAGCTTGTGCGCCGGTTTCTTTATAGCATTCTTCATGATTGCAGACATTATAGATATACACTTGCTTTTCCTTGCCATCTTTTAAGCCTCTTATCACACAACCTATATTTGTAAAGCCTTTAGTCCTTGCTCCAAGACTTGCTGGATCAGGTAAGAGAGTCTTTAAAAACTCTATAGGCACGATCTCAATCCCTTTGTGAAGCACAGGCTTAATGCCTAGCATGCCTACATTTTCAAGGCAGTTCATGTGAGTGAGATAATTTTGAGAAAAAGTCATAAAAAAGCGAATTCGTTTTAAACTTGGTATATTTTTTACCAAGCTTTCAAGTTCTTCATGATAGAGCAAATAGCTATCTTTAACCCCAACTTCTGGATAATCCCAAGCCATTTTTATAGCCATAGGCTCAGTTTCTATCCACTTACCATTTTCCCAGTATCTGCCTTTGGCTGAAACTTCTCTAAGATTGATCTCTGGATTAAAATTCGTCGCAAATTTATAGCCATGATCGCCTGCATTACAATCTAAAATGTCTATATAATGAATTTCATCAAAAAGCTTTTGCTTGGCATACGCACAAAAGACATTTGTAACGCCCGGATCAAAGCCAGAGCCAAGAAGGGCTAAAATTCCAGCTTCTTTAAAGGCTTCATTCCTAGCCCATTGTTCTTTATACTCAAATTTAGCCAAATCTGGATGTTCATAATTTGCTGTATCTATATAAGGAATTTTTGCTTTTACACAAGCGTCCATCAAGCTTAAATCTTGATAAGGCAGGGCTAAATTTAAAAGCAAATCAGCCTTTATCTCTTTAATAAGCTTTACAACCGCTTCAGTATCATCAGCGTCAATCTTAGCTATATCTATACTCACGCCTAAACGCTCTTTGATAAAACTTGCTATAGCCTCGCATTTACTTAAGGTTCTACTTGCTAGGGTGATTTTGCTAAAAGTGTTTGCATTCATGGCAGCTTTTACTGCTGCTACTCTAGCTACTCCGCCTGCTCCTATGATTAAAAGATGACTCATTTCTTTTTTCCTTGATTATGAATTTTTAGCTTAATTGTAACATAAATTCAAGATTTTAAGGATTTAAAAAACTTGTAATTTAAACTAAAAAGATTGGCTTAAAATGCTTCTTGCTATTTTCTAAATACATCATTTTTGATCTCTTTGCACTCAAAGCCTTTTTTACTCAAGGTTACCACACGCAAAAAGCCCCCAGCATCGACTTTGCCTTCAAGCAAAAAAGCTCTGCTTGCAAGCTGAATGGGAAGCTTTTGGCGGTTGCGGTGTCCAAAAAGCTCGTAAGTGTTGCTTGGGGTGTTTTCGCAAAATTGCTGGGCTATATACTGACTTTCATCATACGAGCCTACGCCGTAGATAAACTCTTCACTTGATATAAAGCTTAAGTGAGCCAAATTTTCTGGCAAAAAATTTAAGCCTCCATGCGAACAAAAGATGATCTTTTCTTCAAATTGATAACAAAAGCATTCTTTAAAATGTGGATACAAAGCCCTTGCGTCCTCTTTTGTCAGCTTTTCTTTTTTAAAGTCTTTGAGTGTATTTTCATTAAATTCTTTTGAACTTGCAGTTTGATTTAACGCCCATTTGATAAGATGTCTTTCGTGGTTTCCTTCAAGCAAGATCACATTTTCAAGCCCTTTGATCTTTAAAAGCCATTTGATCACCTTAGCATTTTCTATGCCTCTGTCTATATAATCGCCCAAAAATACATAAAATTCATCTTTTTTAATCTTATTAATCGCTTTTTTAAGCACGCTAAAACAACCTTGTATATCGCCTATGTGGTGGATTTTTTTGTATGCGCTAAGATCGCGAATTTGATATAAATACTCTTTAAATTCATAAGGTTTGATAACTTTAAATTTCTTAGCAATTTTTTCTTTTTGCAAAGCATAATCAATAGCCTCAAGTATATGTTCTGGGATAAAAACGCCCTTTTGCTGAGCGATGATGAAGTTTTTAAGCTTTACTTCTTCTAAATTTAAGGTGTTAAACTCGATGATAAATAGCTCATAGCGGTATTTTAAGGCTAAGTCTTTATACTCTTTAAGTATGGAATTGTTTGCATTTGGAGCATTGACTATACAAAGCTCGCCTTTGTTCATTCTTAGCTCTAAAAGCTTAAACAAATGCTCTAAAATTTCGCTTGCATTGCGGTAATCAAGGCTTTTGTAGCCATTGCTTAACATTTTATATCCACCTGCTAAAAAGCGAAGTTCTTCTAAATCTAAGGTATAATTTAACAGCTCGTTTTTTGCGAGCCATTCTTTTTGAGCGTTAAAATAATTGCCCCTTAAGACAAACAAAAGCCTCAAAACAAACCCTTAAATTTTCTTTAAAAACTCAGTTTTCAGCACGATAACACCAAGCTTATCCACACGCGCTTCAATCTCGCCTTCTTTGCTTGTGAGTTTGATATTTTTAATCACACTGCCCCTTTTTAAGGTGTGGCTTGCTCCTTTGATCTTTAAATCCTTAATCACACTTACACTATCGCCAGCCTCAAGCGTCGTGCCGTTTGCGTCTTTTGCCATTGTTTTTTTCCTTATTTGGTTTAAAATTGTGTAATTATAATATAAATTTGTATTTATCTAAGGGAAGTTTGAAAAAGAAAGTAAAAAAATGCAAAGAGCAAGCCTACTCTTTGCAAAAAAAGCTTTATTTAAAGCTGATTAATCGTCAAATTTTTGCCCTAAAAAGTTGCCATTGCGATCAAAATAAAGCTCCATAAAATTGTTAAGCTTGATCTCATAGCCATACGCTTCCCAATCCATATCAACAATAAATGCGCCCGGATAGAGCTTTTGAATTTGAGCGTTAATGTTTTTTGGCAAACCATTAAAATAATCTTGTGGTGGCACAGCTTGTTGTGGATACACAGGATATGGAGCAACCGGAGCTGGTGCAACTGCAGGGGCTTGAGCTGGAGCTGGCGCAGTAGCGGCTGGGTTTGCGCTTGCAAGGATTGCAGAGCATGCTAAAATAGCAGGGATAAGTTTTGTTTTCATTTCTTTCTCCTTAAAAATGTTTTAGTAAGTGCAAGTTTATACTTTTTGTGTGAAGTGAGCGTGAAAGATAAAATAAAAAATATTTTTAGAAAATACCTTAAATTCAAGGTATTTGAAAGAGTTTTTGAAGCTTTTGTGCTTTTAAAAGCTCTTTCTCATAAGGCTTAAGAGTGCAAAAAGTTTCATTTTGGCACAACTAGATCAGAACGGCATTCAATGATAGTATGCACATTTCCACGAGGGTTAAAATCTGCCTCAAGTTTAATCCACTTTGGTTTTAACTTCGCTTTTAAAGTGCTGTAAATTTCATTGACCACAGCTTCGTGGCTGATATTTTTATACATAAAAGAGTTGATATAAATTTTAATAGCTTTAAGCTCGACGACAAATTGATCAGGGATATATTCTAAATTTAAAGTCGCAAAGTCTGGATAGCCACTTCTTGGACACAAGCACATAAACTCAGGCAAAGAAATTTTGATGATATAATCATTTTCAGCTTTGTTTTCCCAAAGTTCTAAGTCCTTTTCTACATCAAATTCTTTAATCTCTTTTTCACCATAACGCATAGTTTTTCCTTTTTTAAGATAAGATTTTTTTTAAGATAAGCTTACCAACCTCAACACCGGGCTGATCGTAGGTATTAATACCAAGCATTACTCCACACGCTGAAGTTAAAAGCTCATAATGATACATCAAATACCCACCATGCCACTCATCAAGCCTATCAAGCTCGATTAAATCAACGCTTAAATTTTCAGCTACTAAAGCTTGCAAAGTCGCTTCACACTGCGCATTAAGAAGTTTTTGCAAATCAACTCCATTGCTAAAATCACAATCCTCTAAGTAAGGTAAAGAAAGTTTAGGGATACACATGGATTTTTCAAGCTCTTTTACCCTTAAAAAAGTCACCATTTTATCCTTTGGACCTTGCATAATGAGTTGTAAGAAACTGTGCTGATCCCTAGCTCCAATTAAGGCTATAGGCGTAATGCCAAGCCTTTTATAGCCTTGCTTTTTACCCAAACTCTCAGCGATAAGCTGGACAAACCATTCATTAAAACCCTTAAAAGCATCGCCATAACTAAACAAAACGCTGATATTTGCATATTTATGCGTGCAGTAATGATAGGCTTTTTGCAAAATGCTTTCTTGTTTTTTCTCAAAAAAATCTTTCTTGCACGTCAAAGCTCCATCAAGCAAGGCTTTAACATCATATCCGCACACAAAAAGTGGCACCACGCCCACAGCTGAAAGCACGCTAAAACGACCGCCAACATTAGCTGGGATTAAAAAGCATTTTACACTAAGCTGCTCGCCAAGTTTATGAAGCTTTGAGTTTTCATCAGTGATAAAGATGAAATTCTTAGATAAATCCTTCATTTCAAGCTTAAAATGAGCCATAATAAGCTTAAAAAGACTCACAACTTCTATAGTCGTGCCGGTTTTACTCGCCACTATAAAAAGACTATCTTCTAAATTCACCTCATCAAGCACTTTTGTAAGGCTAAGATTTGAGCTATTATCAAGTATAAAAAGCTTGCATTTGCCTTTATCTTGCTGGACTAAAAAGTCTCTTAAAGCCTTTACTCCACAGCTTGAACCACCCATGCCAAGCAAGATTACATTTTTATAAGTTTTGTTTTGAAAATACTGCTCGCATTCAGAAATTAAGCCAGTATTATCAGCTAAATGATAATACCCTATCTCTTTACTCTCAAACTCATCATTAATGCGTTGCGCATAAGCTTTTATGGTATCAAGCTGAGCAGTTTTAAAAAAAAAGTGATTGTTTAGCATTTGCTCTTGCCATAAAAATAATTCGTCGCCTCAACAAAGCCTTCTACAGAACCGCAATCAAATCTTTTGCCCTCAAATTTATAAGCTAAAACCATGCCATTTGTAGCTTGAGCCAAAAGCGCGTCAGTGAGCTGAATTTCGCCGTTTTTGCCAGCCTTTGTATTTTCTAAAATACCAAAAATATCTGGAGTGAGTATGTATCTGCCTATGATAGCAAGATTGCTTGGGGCTTCTTCAATGCTTGGCTTTTCTATCATCGAGCTAACCATGATGAGATTATCTTCTACTGCGTTTCCAGCGATAACTCCATAGCTTGAAACCTGCTCTTTTGGCACTTCCATAACAGCAACTACGGTGCAGCGGTATTTTTCATAAATTTTTACCATTTGAGCCATAACCCCAAGCCCGTCCTCATTTACACACAAATCATCAGCTAATATCACCCCAAAAGCTTCATCACCAGCTAAAGCCCTACCCTTTAAAACAGCATCTCCTAAGCCTCTCATTTCATTTTGCCTTGTAAAAGTAAAGGTGCAACGAGTGATGAGTGAGCGAATTTCAGCAAGCAGATATTCTTTTTTTGTGCCTGAAATTTGATGTTCTAGCTCATAAGAAGTATCAAAATAATCCTCCAAAGCCCTTTTTCCACGTCCTGTAACAAAGCCCATAGTATCCATACCAGCTTCTAAAGCCTCATCAACCCCATAATGAATAAGTGGTTTTGTCAGTATAGGAAGCATTTCCTTAGGCAAAGCCTTAGTGGCTGGTAAAAAGCGAGTGCCATATCCTGCGGCTGGAAAAATACAAGTTTGAAGCATAAATTATCCTTGCTGTTAAGTAAAATTTTGAGCTGATTATAACGAAAAATGTTAAATTTTTCTTAAGTTTTTACCATAAATATTAATCAAATAAATCGCAAAAATAGCCAAAACAGAACCAAAAATCGTTTTTAAACTCGGAATTTCATCAAGAAAAACATAACTTATCAGCAAAGCAAAAAGTGGCACCAAAAGCAAAAAAGAATTTGCTCTAAAAGCCCCAAGATACTGAATTCCTAGATAATAAATCCCTGTGCCAACTATAGTTGATAAAATCGCCAAAAAGCCCAAATTCAGCCAAAAAATCCAATCAGCGTCAAAAACACTATAAGTTTCTTGTAGAAAAAAACACGGCGAAAAGCACAGCAACGCCAAAAGCGTGACATAGAAATTTATCGCTAAAGGGTGCAAATTAATCTTTTGCGTAAAAAGGCTCATCACCGCCCAATCAAATGCTGCAAGCAAGAAAAAGACATTGAAAGGATTTAAAAGTGTAGAAAAGCTTTGAATTTCAAGCAAAAAAGCCCCTGAAATAAGGGCTAAAATAAGTCCAAAAAGCTCATTTTTAGGAAGTTCTAGGAAGTGAATTTTTCCTTTGAAGCACAAATACATATGCGTGAGTATATATGCAAAAATGGGCGTCATTGTAGTGGTTAAAACTCCGCTTTTGCCAGCGTCTGCTTGATTGAGTCCAGCAAATAATAAAAAAGAATAAATAGCATTACACAAACCGGCTAAAAGTATGAATTTAAAAATGCGTTTTTCAAAGCGGATTGAAATTTTAAACACAAAAAGCAAAATTACAACGCCGATAAAAACGATCAAAAAACGCCAAAAAGCGATAATATAAGCACTTGCATAGAGTGTCAAAACCTTAGAGCTTACCCAAGAACCACCCCAAAACATCATCGCTATCAGCATAAAAACAAAGAAAATCTTTTCTTTAGACGCACTCATCAGGCTTTGCTCCAAGTTTAAAAGCACGATTATAACATTTTTTATTTTAAGCTCAAATTTAATTTTTGTTTTTATTTTTTTGATACAATCACAACCACAATTTATCTTAAAGGAGACACAATGAAAAAATTACTCGTTGTAGCATTTGCTGCTTTACTTGGTGCAAGTGTGGCTTTAGCAAATGAAGCTGTAAAAGGTGCTGCTAAAGCTCAAGGTGCTGATGTTGCTGGACAATTAATGAGCGGCAAAAGCGCTAAAGAAGTAGCTGCTGCTAAAAAAGAAGAAGCTAAAGAAGCGGCTAAAGAAGAAGCTGGCAAACAAATCAACAAATTACTTAACTTCTAAGTAAGTCTAGCCCAAATTTTTGGGCTAGTTTTTAAATTCTTGCTTTTAAAATTAAATTTTTTACTCTAAAGAATTTATTAAAGTTTTAAAATAAAGTTGCTTGAAGTGCAAAAACAAGACAGATCGCACAACCCAAAACTATAGCAAGGTATTGTGCTTTGCGGTTTTTCTTGCTTACAAAAAGCGTAATCATCACGCCAGAAACATACAACACAAACAAAGTTAAGCCAAAACCGATGGCTAAAATGTCAAATAAAGAATTATTTTTTGACTCATGCAAGCTCATTAAAAGCCCAAGTGCTGATCGCTGGAGTGAGTATGTATCTGCCTATGATAGCAAGATTGCTTGGGGCTTCTTCAATGCTTGGCTTTTCTATCATCGAGCTAACCATGATGAGATTATCTTCTACTGCGTTTCCAGCGATAACTCCATAGCTTGAAACCTGCTCTTTTGGCACTTCCATAACAGCAACTACGGTGCAGCGGTATTTTTCATAAATTTTTACCATTTGAGCCATAACCCCAAGCCCGTCCTCATTTACACACAAATCATCAGCTAATATCACCCCAAAAGCTTCATCACCAGCTAAAGCCCTACCCTTTAAAACAGCATCTCCTAAGCCTCTCATTTCATTTTGCCTTGTAAAAGTAAAGGTGCAACGAGTGATGAGTGAGCGAATTTCAGCAAGCAGATATTCTTTTTTTGTGCCTGAAATTTGATGTTCTAGCTCATAAGAAGTATCAAAATAATCCTCCAAAGCCCTTTTTCCACGTCATGTAACAAAGCCCATAGTATCCATACCAGCTTCTAAAGCCTCATCAACCCCATAATGAATAAGTGGTTTTGTCAGTATAGGAAGCATTTCCTTAGGCAAAGCCTTAGTGGCTGGTAAAAAGCGAGTGCCATATCCTGCGGCTGGAAAAATACAAGTTTGAAGCATAAATTATCCTTGCTGTTAAGTAAAATTTTGAGCTGATTATAACGAAAAATGTTAAATTTTTCTTAAGTTTTTACCATAAATATTAATCAAATAAATCGCAAAAATAGCCAAAACAGAACCAAAAATCGTTTTTAAACTCGGAATTTCATCAAGAAAAACATAACTTATCAGCAAAGCAAAAAGTGGCACCAAAAGCAAAAAAGAATTTGCTCTAAAAGCCCCAAGATACTGAATTCCTAGATAATAAATCCCTGTGCCAACTATAGTTGATAAAATCGCCAAAAAGCCCAAATTCAGCCAAAAAATCCAATCAGCGTCAAAAACACTATAAGTTTCTTGTAGAAAAAAACACGGCGAAAAGCACAGCAACGCCAAAAGCGTGACATAGAAATTTATCGCTAAAGGGTGCAAATTAATCTTTTGCGTAAAAAGGCTCATCACCGCCCAATCAAATGCTGCAAGCAAGAAAAAGACATTGAAAGGATTTAAAAGTGTAGAAAAGCTTTGAATTTCAAGCAAAAAAGCCCCTGAAATAAGGGCTAAAATAAGTCCAAAAAGCTCATTTTTAGGAAGTTCTAGGAAGTGAATTTTTCCTTTGAAGCACAAATACATATGCGTGAGTATATATGCAAAAATGGGCGTCATTGTAGTGGTTAAAACTCCGCTTTTGCCAGCGTCTGCTTGATTGAGTCCAGCAAATAATAAAAAAGAATAAATAGCATTACACAAACCGGCTAAAAGTATGAATTTAAAAATGCGTTTTTCAAAGCGGATTGAAATTTTAAACACAAAAAGCAAAATTACAACGCCGATAAAAACGATCAAAAAACGCCAAAAAGCGATAATATAAGCACTTGCATAGAGTGTCAAAACCTTAGAGCTTACCCAAGAACCACCCCAAAACATCATCGCTATCAGCATAAAAACAAAGAAAATCTTTTCTTTAGACGCACTCATCAGGCTTTGCTCCAAGTTTAAAAGCACGATTATAACATTTTTTATTTTAAGCTCAAATTTAATTTTTGTTTTTATTTTTTTGATACAATCACAACCACAATTTATCTTAAAGGAGACACAATGAAAAAATTACTCGTTGTAGCATTTGCTGCTTTACTTGGTGCAAGTGTGGCTTTAGCAAATGAAGCTGTAAAAGGTGCTGCTAAAGCTCAAGGTGCTGATGTTGCTGGACAATTAATGAGCGGCAAAAGCGCTAAAGAAGTAGCTGCTGCTAAAAAAGAAGAAGCTAAAGAAGCGGCTAAAGAAGAAGCTGGCAAACAAATCAACAAATTACTTAACTTCTAAGTAAGTCTAGCCCAAATTTTTGGGCTAGTTTTTAAATTCTTGCTTTTAAAATTAAATTTTTTACTCTAAAGAATTTATTAAAGTTTTAAAATAAAGTTGCTTGAAGTGCAAAAACAAGACAGATCGCACAACCCAAAACTATAGCAAGGTATTGTGCTTTGCGGTTTTTCTTGCTTACAAAAAGCGTAATCATCACGCCAGAAACATACAACACAAACAAAGTTAAGCCAAAACCGATGGCTAAAATGTCAAATAAAGAATTATTTTTTGACTCATGCAAGCTCATTAAAAGCCCAAGTGCTGATCG